>NZ_JBFRGW010000038.1:0-40186 GCF_052115545.1 Microvirga sp. 2MCAF35 | reverse complement strand
CCGGATGGACGATCCACCCTGCACCGCACGCACGATCCGCTCACGCAAGTCTCGGGACAGAGGAGCTGGCATGAGATGCCTCCCGGCCGACCACAACCAGCCCTATGGAATCAGCTCTGCCGATTCCACGCAACCGCTGCACGCTCTAGATCTTGATCCAGTCATGGGTTGCAGCGAGACAGAGTACGCCCATGAAGCAGCGCGCGGTCTTCTCGTAGCGCGTGGCCACGGCGCGCCACTCCTTGAGCCGCCCCCAGAGTTGCTCGACGCGCGAGCGGTTGGCGTAGATCCAGGCGGGACAGGCCAGCGCCGGTTCGGTGGGATTAGTCGGAATGGCTGGTCGCGCTCCTCTGTCCCAGACGGCTTGGCGCAAGCTATGCGACGAGTAGATGCGGTCTCCCCCCACCCACAGCGGCACTCCCGGCAAGCTGTCGAACAAGGGCAGAGCATAGCGCAGTTCGTGCGCCTGAGCGGGGGCGAGAATGAACGTCACCGCCCGCCCGAGCACGTCGGCGATCACGCAGGCCTTCATACCGAAGCCGCCACGGCTTCGTCCAAGCGCCTCATGCTGATCGCGGCTTGCTGCACTCCCCCCTTTTTGGCCGCCCCCGCTGCCTTGGCATGAGCCCGGATGCTGCTGCCGTCGAGAAACACCATGCCCAACTCGACCTTGTGCTCTTGTGCCAGCTCGAACATGGCCTCCCAGACGCCCCGCTCGGACCACCGAATGAACATCTGCGCAGCACGCCACCACGGCCCGAGTTCAGCCGGAACGGCGCGCCACTTGGCACCGTTGCGGCGACGCCAGACAATAGCTTCAAACGTCTGACGAAGATTCACCGGCTGGGTCTTGCCATGCGGGCGGCAGACCTCGATCAGCGGCGCCCACACCGCCCACTCTTCATCGCGCAAGACAGACATGAGAGCCTCCCTCCGCCCACCAGCAGAGGAATAACGCTCTTCAAGGCCTAACAGCCCCTAGAGCATCGTCTGGAAAAGTGGACCCGGTTTTCCGTACGATGCTCTCATTGAAAGAGGAGACATCGGATCCAATCCCAAAAGTGCGAGTCCACATTTGGGTCCGATGCTCTAGGTCGGCGCAAACCAGGAAAAGCGCTTTAGGGCGCTAAGTTTCTGCCAGTCCGGCGCCGGATCCTTCCGGATTGCCGAGAGCCGTGGCGATCTCGGTGAGTGTCGCCTTCTCGGCATCGCTGACTACGACGCCGCCGAAGCCCAGGAAGCCGCCTTCCTTGCCTGCTTCCGCCGATTTCCGTGCGACGCTCCACAGCCACGCTTTGAAAGCAGAAGCCTCATCAGGCGCTTTCGCGTCGAGAAGAGCCGAGACCGCGTGAAGCTCCTCGATTGCCTTGCGCTTGATGTCGACAAACTGGCTGCCCTTGAACTGTGCCTGGAAGGATTCGCGGACGGCGTTCCTGGTTTCCGTATTGGCGATATCGTCGGCGACGGCCTTAACGAGAGGCGTAGCCTGCGCATCCTGCTTGGCTTCCAATAGGGCCCAGCCGCTTGCCATGGATTCCTGCAGCAGGCTCCAGAGGCCCCCGGGGTCCGCCGCGGTGATTGCCATGCTGGCGACGACGGGGCTCGCAACGATGCGAGACCATTCCTCGGGGGTGAAATTGGATTTGCTTGCCATCTCGATCCTCCACGCGCTGTTGAATTTTAGCGCATCATGCGGACCCGGAGGACTGCCCTGCTGGATGGGGCCCATCAGATGCTCTAAGCCTAACCGTTCCTGCTCTGGCTTGGTTCCTCGGCATCGCGCGGGTGCCGCTCGCGAAAATGGGCCTGACCCGGAGGTCAGACCCATCATGCGCAGCCTTACGCGAAACGTGAAGTTACTGCGGGTTGGCCGGAGCCGGGGAGGCGGGGGAAGCCGGGGCTGCGGGAGCCGACGGAGTCGTCGGGGTGACCGGAGCGGTCGAGCCGGTGCTCGGCGATGAGCTCTGCGTCTGGGTGCCGGTGCTGCCGGTTGTGCTCGGTTCGTTGCTGCCGCCATCATAGAAGAGGAAGGCCAGAAGACCGAGCGCCACAACAAGGCCACCGATCACGTAAGCAAGAGTGTTCGAACCACGCCCCGTGTTATCGTAGACATTGGTCTCACGATTGTAGACATTGGGTTCGCGATCCATAGGATCCATAGCCATTTTGAAACTCCTTGACCGTTTTACCTCCCGAACAACGCATCATATGCGATGGGGTTTCATAGCAGCGTGGCAATTATTTTCGAATTCTGTGCATAATTCATTACTGATCTTAACGATTGATTCATCATCCTGAACGGCCGTTCATCTTGAAAGGGGTTGACCCGTTTGCAGGGCGCTCTTACTCCGGGCTGGAAAGACAAGAGATCAAAGGCGCTAGGTTCATGAACGCTCCGGTCAACCCTAAGAAGCTTATCAAAGGCGCGACAGGCGATTGGGAAATCGTCGTCGGCATGGAGATCCATGCCCAGGTGACGAGCCAAGCCAAGCTGTTCTCCGGTGCTTCGACGGCCTTCGGCGGGGATCCCAACAGCCACGTTTCCCTCGTGGACGCGGCCATGCCCGGCATGCTGCCCGTGATCAACGAAGAATGCGTGCGCCAGGCCATCCGCACGGGTCTCGGCCTCAAGGCCGAGATCAACCTGCGCAGCACCTTCGATCGCAAGAACTACTTCTATCCGGATCTGCCGCAGGGTTACCAGATCAGCCAGTACAAGAGTCCCATCGTGGGCGAGGGCGAGGTGATCGTGGACGTGCCTGAGACCGGTGAAACCATCACCGTGCGCATCGAGCGTCTGCACCTTGAGCAGGATGCCGGCAAGTCGATCCACGACCTGCACCCCACCATGAGCTTCGTGGACCTCAACCGGTCGGGCGTGGCCCTGATGGAGATCGTCTCGAAGCCGGACTTGCGCTCGGCGGACGAGGCCCGCGCCTATGTCACCAAGCTGCGCACGATCCTGCGCTATCTCGGCACCTGCGACGGCGACATGGACAAGGGCAACCTGCGCGCCGACGTGAACGTGTCGGTGCGCCGTCCCGGCGAGGAATTCGGCACCCGCTGCGAGATCAAGAACGTCAACTCCATCCGCTTCATCGGACAGGCCATCGAGGTCGAGGCACGCCGCCAGATCGCCATTTTGGAAGACGGTGGCAAGATCGACCAGGAAACCCGCCTGTACGATCCGGGCAAGGGCGAGACGCGCTCCATGCGCTCCAAGGAAGAAGCACACGATTACCGCTACTTCCCCGATCCAGACCTGCTGCCGCTCGAGTTCGATCAGGCCTATGTGGATGATCTCGCCCAGTATCTGCCGGAATTGCCGGATGAAAAGAAGGCTCGGTTCATGGCCGATTACGGCTTGCCGTCCTACGATGCCGGCGTGCTCGTGGCCGAGCGCGCTTCCGCCGATTTCTACGAGGAGGTGGCCAGGGGACGCGATGGCAAGGCCGCCGCGAACTGGGTGATCAATGAGCTCTTCGGCCGCCTCAACAAGGAAGGCAAGGACATCACGGAATCGCCGGTCTCGGCCGCGCAGCTCGGCGCCATCATCGAGCTGATCGGCGAGAACGTCATCTCGGGCAAGATCGCCAAGGATCTGTTCGAAATCGTCTTCACCGAAGGCGGCGATCCGCGCGAGATCGTGGAAAAGCGCGGCATGAAGCAGGTGACCGACATGGGCGCTATCGAGAAGGCTGTCGATGAGATCATCGCCGCCAATCCGGACAAGGTCGAGCAGGCCAAGGCAAAGCCGACCCTGCTCGGCTGGTTCGTGGGTCAGACCATGAAGGCCACAGGCGGCAAGGCCAACCCGCAGGCTCTCAACGAGATCCTCAAAGCCAAGCTCGGGATCGAGTAGGGCCTTTCGTCCATCCCGGCGGATCGGATCCGCCGGGGCTCTTGCAGGCGCCATATTCCGTGACCTCGCAGCCCAATCCCTTCGCGCCGCACTGGCTGATCCGCGATATCGTGATCAGCTCCCACAAGGCTGCGGTCGGGCCGGCGGGTCTTCTCTTCATCGGGGATTCCATCGTCGAGGGGTTCTACTGGAACCGGATCGGCGGCCTCCCGCTGCTCAATGCCGGCTATTCCGGCATCTGGACAGAGGCCTTGGAGCCGCGAGTCCCGCTTCTGCTGCAATCTGCCCAGCCTCGGATCGCCGTGCTGCTCGTCGGCACCAATGACGCCAAGAAGGATTGCACGGAGAATGCCCTCGACGGTGTCGCGGCACATTTCGAGCGGATTCTCGGTCATTTCAGCCACGTGCAGGTTCCCGTCGTCGTGCTTACGCCGCCTCCCATCGAGCAGGCGAAGCGGCTCACAGGTTTCTATTCGCCCGAGGCCATGGCGTCCTTGAGCCAGCGCATCCTTCGGATCGCGGATAATCGCGCCGCGGGCATCGTCGATCTCCAGAGTGCCTTCGCTGACAGGAGTGGCGCGGCCAGGGAAGGGATGACGACCGACGGCATCCATCTCTCGGCGCAGGCCTATCGTCTGCTTCATGAGATGCTTGAAACGACAATCGCCGCCGTGGCGGCATAGCGCATCTCGTAGCCTGCAGGTCCGCTTGGAACGATGCGCTGTTCAGAAGGTGGGGGCGATGATCGAAGCTGCGAGGATGGTTGAGGGTCGGCCGATCCTTCGGCCGGTTATGGATAGCGACGCGCAGGATCTCTTCGGTCTCCTGTCGCTCTGCTATGCGGAATATCCAGGCTGCTTCGTCGATCCGCACAATGACCTGCCGGACCTGCTTGCACCCAGCGCGTCCTATGCCGCCAACGATGGAGCCTTCTGGGCTGTCGAAGACGAGCGCGGACGTGTCTGCGCCTGCGTCGCCGTCGACTTTCCGGATGGCGGTGTGGCCGAACTGCATCGGCTCTATGTGCGACCGGACCAGCGTGGAAGGGGACTGGGCGCGATGCTCGTGCGGCAGGCCGAGAGCCATGCCCGGGCCAAGGGCGCCACTCGCCTCGTTCTCTGGTCGGACACGCGGTTCGCCACTGCGCATAGGCTCTACAGGCGCTGGGGCTACACGCAGATCGACGGGCAGCGTCAGCTCACCGATATCTCGAAAACGGCGGAATATCGATTCGAGAAGGACCTTCAGGATGCCTGTCTGGCCAATTCACTGAAGATCGCTTAAACTGTTCCGGCAGCTGATCCTCAGCCGCTTTTCATCAACCTCAGCCGAAGGAGGCGTCACATGGCTTTTCACTTTGCCCCATGCACCCACGCCGCAATCCTTCCTTTCATCAACGCTGCAGGTTTCGATGAAGCAGATTACCCTTTCCCTGATATGGCTGACCGTTCGCATTGATCTTATCCCGACCGTGCGTGAGCGCGACCGGGTATCCGCAAGAGCTCTCACTCGCCCCGAGTTGCAGGCCTGTCTACGGGCAAGGCTCAGTCCTCACTTGCTCAAGGATATCGGGGAGGATTTGAGCGGGCGGGACTGACGATGTGCGACGACGTCTCGGGAGGATATGGGCGTCCCATATCCTCCCTGTCTGTCTCGCGGAACGGCCATTCCGGCGACTAAGGCATCGAACGCAAAAGTGGGTACCGGTTTTGCGTGTAGAGATGCGAGAAACAAAGACTTGGAGCATCGGACGTGAGTTCGAATTCACGTCCGATGCTCTACGGAATCTCGTAGACCAGAAATTCGTCGTTGATCCCGCGAAGCGCCGTCTTCTGCAGGTTCGGTTGCAGGCCCTGCAACTGGATGATCTGCGAGGCCGCCGGATTCTCCACGACCGCGTCCGTCGCGAAGATCGCGCGCGAGACCGCCAGCCCCTGGACGCGGGAGGCGATGTTCACGGTCTGGCCGAAATAATCCTGCCGGTCGTTCAACGTGACGGCGAGGCATGGCCCCTCGTGAATGCCGATCTTGAGCAACAGGTCTTCGCTTCCGCGCTCCTCGTTGAGGCTGCGCATGGCTTCGCGCATCCGCAAGGCCGCCGAGATCGCGTGGTCCGGTGTCGGGAACGTCGCCATTACGGCATCGCCGATGGTCTTGACCACCGCCCCGGCCTCGGCTGCGACGATGTCGTGGAGGACCCGGAAATGCTCGCGCACGAGATCGTAAGCCACGAGGTCGCCGACCCGCTCATAGAGTTCCGTCGAGCCCTTCAGATCGGTGAACAGAAACGTCAGGCTGGTGATCTTCAGGCGTTGGTCGATGTCGAGCGTGTCGGTGCGATAGAGGTCGCGGAAGGTCTGGTTCGTGAGCAGGCGCTTCGCCGTCAGGAAGGGGCGCCGTCGTTCCAGCATGTGGTGCAGTTCGTTGCCTGCCACCCACACGGCAGGCAGGACTCGCCGGTTCGTGCGGTTCTCGAGAGAGATCCGCAATGGGCCCGGCTGCATAACAAGAGTGTCGTTTTGCGGGTGAGTTTCGTTGAGGACGAGGGTGAGATTTTGCCGCTCGCGCGTGGGCTCGCCTTTCACGTCGATGAATTGCGCGGCATGGGTGACCGGATCGAAAACGATCACGAACTCGGCCGGAAGCTGCAGGGAGAGAATGGCCCTTTCCCCGGGCGGAAGCTCGACTGCGTCGAGCACGATGTCGTCGAGCCTGCGCTCGTAGTCGTCCGGGAGGTCGATGCCTGAACTCCAGAAGATCTGGCGAACATATTCATGCATCGGAAGGGTGTCGGGATCATGGGCGGCGATCTTGCGGACCCGCGGGCTCACCGTGAACGTAACCTCCACCATCTCGTCGAGGGTCGGCTCGTATCCGGCGGCGCAAAGAGCGCAGCTGTACTCGCTCTGGTTCACGGATTTGAGGCTCAACCCCGACTCGAGGACGCCGCCGCATCCGGGGCAGAGCACATTCCAGGACATCTCGAAGAGCCCGAGACGGGCGGCATGAAGAAAGGCGCCGATGACCCGGTCTTCATCGAGCCCATTTTGGGACGCGAAGGCGAGAGCGTTGATACGGTTCAAGTCACGATCCGGCGCGGCCCGGACCAGTGTCTCGATGGCATCAACGGTGTTGGGATCGGCGGATTGACGTAAGACTGCGAAGAACTTCTGATCTTCGGTCATGATGCGACCTTTTTCGAGGTGCGGACCGGACCGTTGAAGGGTCGACAACGCTGCGGACCGCACGGATCATGATGGTAAGCTTCGGCTACAAGTCCTTATTATACAAAGAGATGGTCCTTTAATCCGGCAATGTAAGGGCAGGGCGGCCTCTAAGCCTGGCCGCCTCTCCCTGTGCGTTGATGCTCTGGTCTATGATGGCGAAGAAGAATGGAGCGCCATTGGCCTCGCAGCTTTAGGGCAAGTGGGAGGAAAGCAGGACCGTTCTCAGCCCCGCTTCGCGTCTCCCGTCTCTACAGGCAGGTCCTCCCGTCCCCCCCATTCGGACCATGAGCCGTCGTAGATCGCCTTGATCGGTCGTCCCGCAACCTCGAAGGCGACGCCGAGGATGGCTGCTGAGACGCCGGATCCGCAGCTGGCGATGATCGGACGTTCGAGGTCGAGACCGGCCCGACCTATGGCTTGCTCGACACTCGCTTTATCCTTCAAGCGACCATTGTCGACGATTTCGCTCCAGGGAAGATTCATGCTTCCAGGAATATGGCCGGCCTTAAGGCCCGGTCGGGGCTCTGGCGCCTCACCTCTGAAACGATCGGCTGCGCGTGCATCGACCACCTGAGCCGAGCCGGATGTAATCGCATCCCGGATCCTGGCGACATCTGCAACGGCCGAGGCGTTGAAAGACGGAGTGAAGCCCTGAGCCTTACGAGGCTTCTCCGGCCCCGTCTCGACCGGGCCTCCCTCAGACTTCCAGGCCGGGAATCCGCCTTCCAAAATCGAGACGTCCCGAACTCCGAACACCTGAAACATCCAACGAACGCGCGGGGCCGAGAAGAGCCCGATGCCGTCATAAACCACAATGGTCATATCCTGCCTGATCCCCATTGCGCCGACGGCTTTCGCGAAATCCTCCGGTGAGGGAAGCATGTGGGGCAGGGAGGACGATGTGTCTTTCACCGTGTCGATATCGAAGCGCACTGCGCCGGGAACATGGCCCGCGAGAAATTCCGCCTGCGGGTCGCGGTTCTGGGCGGGAAGGTACCAGGATCCATCCACGACCACGAGGTTGGGATCGCTGAGGTGATCCTGCAGCCATGCGGTCGAAACGAAAGGTTGTGACATCGGCAACTCCTTTGACTCAATCGACCAGGGACATGCGAACGCGGCGGTTCTGCTTGCCCTTCTTCTCGATGTCCGTGATCACGACCGTACCGATCTCGCCGGTTCGACGCACGTGGGTGCCGCCGCATGGCTGAAGATCGATTCCTTCGATCTCGACCAGTCGAACGCGGCCCGATCCGCGCGGCGGCTTCACCGACATGGTCTTCACGAGGCCAGGATTGGCGTCGAGTTCCTCATCGGTGATCCAGCGTTCCGTGACCGGCGCGTCGCGCTGGATCAGGGCATTGAGGCGTTCGGTGATCTCCGCCTTGTCGAGGCCGGCATCGGGAATGTCGAAATCGAGCCGCCCGTCGCCCTCGCCGATGGACCCACCGGTGACCGGGTAGGGCAGGACGACGCTGAGAAGGTGGAGCGCCGTGTGCACGCGCATGCGCTTCAGGCGGCGGGGCCAGTCGAGCTGCACCTCGACTGTTTCCCCTTCCTCGAACTGCGCTGCCGCGTCCGCCCCGACGAGATGGACGACTTGGGACCGATCGGCTCCGTAAACCGTGTTCGTGATGGCGTATCGATCGCCGTTCGCCTTCACGACCGTGCCGACGTCGCCAGGCTGTCCGCCTCCCTGCGCATAGAAGACCGTGCGATCCAGGATGATTCCGCCCTCCGGGCTCGTTGCGAGAACCCGCGCTTCGCAGGAGCTGGCATAGGCATCGTCGCGGAAGAGGAGTGTGGTTGAGGTCATGATCGTCTCGAGCTGTGACGAGGCGGCTCTGCCTCGTTCGGAAGGTGAGGCGCGATGCTGAAGGCAAGGAGCTTTGCGGGTCAAGACGCTCCTTTACCGGAGCGTCAGGAATGTCCTTCAGGTTCTGCTCCGCGAACGCTTCGGAAGGCTTGCAGAGCTCTTTCGCGCGCCGGCCCGTGCGGAACGACAGGATGGGGATAGTTCTCGCCCAGCTTGACACCCGCTGCATGAAGGACGCCGGGAGGGGCGTCCCAGGGTTTATGGATGAAGGTAGGGGGGAGGCCTGCGACCTCCGGAACAAACGTCCGGATGTAGTCGCCGTCGGGGTCGAACTTCTCGCCCTGCGTGACAGGGTTAAAGATCCTGTGAAACGGCGCCGAATCCGGTCCGGTCCCGGCTACCCATTGCCAGCTGAAGGCATTGTTGGCCGGATCAGCATCCACCAGGGTGTCCCAGAACCAAGCCTCGCCCTCTCGCCAGTCGGTCAAGAGATGCTTGACCAGGAACGAGGCGGTGATCATGCGCACCCGGTTGTGCATCCAGCCTGTCTGCCAGAGCTGGCGCATTCCCGCATCGACGATGGGATAGCCGGTGCGGCCCCGCTGCCAGGCGTTGAGAGTTCCAGGGTCATCAATCCAGGGGAAGCCGTTGAATCGACTGCTGTGCGATCTGATCGGCAGGTGAGGGTGAACGTGCAGGAGCTGATGGCTGAAATCGCGCCACACGATCTCACTCAGGTACTTCTCGGCGTCCCGGGCCAAGCCGGCATGCTCCGTAACCCGAGCCATCACTGCGTGCCAGATCTGTCTGGGGCCGATTTCTCCGAAGCGGAGATGCGGTGAAAGGCGCGATGTGCCTGAGAGCGAAGGACGGTCCCGATTTTCCGCATAGCCGTTCAGACCCTTGCTCAGGAAGTCCCGGAAACTCGCCCGCGCAGCCTGCTCACCGGGTCGCCACTCTTTCCGGAGGCCGCCGGCCCAATCGGGGGATGAGGGTTCGAGGCCAAGCTCCGCGAGGGGAAACATGAAATCGCTGAGTGAGGCGGGCCACGTGCCACCGGGAAGGCGTTTCGGAGCCGGGCACGGGGTCGGCACGCTGCGGGCCCTCACGGCCCGAAGATAGGGTGTGAACACCTGGAAGGGTTTGCCGGCCTGATTGACGATGTCCCATGGCTCATGAAGAAGGCGGCCGTTGAAGCTCTGAGCCTTGAAGCCGCCCTCCGTCAGGCGTTTCTTGACCGCAGTGTCCAGGGCAATCTCTGCCACTCCGTAGCGCCTGTTCCAGTAGATCGCCGAGGCGCCGGTCTCGTGCGCGATCCGTTCGACAACGGAAAGGGCAGGGCCCTTAAAAAGGGCGAGCCGGGAGCCGGCCTGTTCCAGAGATTCGTCCAAGGCCTTCAGCGAGCCGTGAAGCCACCAGCGAGCCGCGCCGCCGAGCGAACGCAGATCATCCGAGTCGTCGAGAACCGCAAAGCATAGAACCTGCGATCCCGTCGCTGCCGCGGCCGCGAGGGCGGGGTTGTCGGTGAGGCGATGGTCGTCGCGGAACCAGACCAGAACAGGGGATCGGGAATCGGTGCTCATGGCGCCGGATCATAGCCAAGCTTCGAACCCGCGATAAAGCACAGGTCGAACCACGCATCGAAATAGAGGAAAATCATCGCTGGGAAGGTTGGCTCCGGCGGTAGGATTCGAACCTACGACCAACGGATTAACAGTCCGCTGCGCTACCGCTGCGCCACGCCGGAATAAGCCTCAACCTTCTAAAAAGCCCGTTATGAGGCTTCTTGAGCGCCGCGGCCTTCCCTGAGGAGGTGTCCGTCGGCGAGGTGGGAGGCATATAGCACGGGTTTTGACGGTTGCAAGTGCATTGTTGTCGCCGCGGACTGAAAAGGGGCTGTTGCTCTTTGGGGGGATGATTGCTATGGAGCGGCCGTCGCGTTCGTGACACGCCCCGGATGGCCTCGTGGCGGAGTGGTTACGCAGAGGACTGCAAATCCTTGCACCCCGGTTCGATTCCGGGCGAGGCCTCCAACAAATTCTGAAGGCACTATCCATGGTCGATTTCACCCAAGCGCGCCGCATGATGGTTGATGGCCAGCTGCGCACTTTCGATGTGAACGACATGTCTCTCCTGGATGCCATGGACAACGTTCCTAGGGAGCTTTTCGTGCTCTCGGGGCGCGAAGGCCTTGCTTATATCGACCAGGACATTCTCGTCAGCGACGGGGGTGAGAGCCGCTACATGCTATCGCCGATGATCCTGGGTCGCATGATCCAGGCGCTCGCCATCGATGCGGGCGACAAGGTTCTCGATGTCGCCGGTGGCCGGGGCTATTCCTCGGCAGTCCTTCGGGCGCTCGGTGCTCAGGTGACGGCCCTTGAAACGGACGAGGGGCTTGCAGCTGCTGCTCGGCAATGTCTCAGTGCAGCCGGAGCCCAAGGTGTTGCCGTCGTGACCGGCTCGCTCGATCAGGGTCATGCCGCCGGTGCGCCCTATGATGCCATTCTCGTAAACGGAGCCGTCGAGGTTCGTCCTGATGAGCTCCTCCGGCAGCTGGCCGAGGGCGGGCGTCTCGTTTGCGTGAAGGGGCGGGGGCGTGCCGCCCGGGCGACGGTTTATGTCCGGTCTGGCGATGCCATGGGCGAGCGTAGCCTGTTCGAAGCCGCCGCGCCTCTCCTGGCCTCCTTCGTCCAGACGCCCGGCTTCACGTTCTAATTTCCTCCAAAGACTAACAAATCCCAAATTTTCCACAGCCGGGAGTGTCGCTTTTTTGCGCCACTCCCAAGCTAAAATCGAGTTGGCTCTAACGCGTTGTTGCCGACTCTGTTCCCTTGGGTATTGTTTCGCTTTGAGTCGCAGTGGTTTCTGAAAGTGGCGTCTCTCACGGTTGTCCCGTGTTGGTCGCTAGGCAGGTGCGCGTGAAGAAAAAGTATTCCAAGCAGACGTATTCCTTGCTCTTTGGGGCGATGACCTCGGTGTTCGTGCTGATGGCCCCCAGCGGGGTGTCGGCCGAGACTTTGGAAAGCGCTTTGTCCCGCGCTTATGGCAACAATCCTGACCTGAACGCCCAGCGCGCGAATGTCCGCGCCACGGATGAGACCGTCGCCCAAGCCAAGTCCGGCTACCGGCCTGTCGTCAACGGAGTGGCCGATGTGGGGCGAAACTGGGTCTCGGCCGAGACGCCTTCGTCGCGCTTCTCCGCGAATACGACGAACCAGAATGCCCTGAACCCTCGCGGATTCGGCGTCGAGGTCAACCAGACGATCTTCGACGGGTTTCGGACCCAGAACCGCGTCCGTGCGGCGGAATCGTCGGTTCTCGGTTCGCGCGAAAGCCTGAACTCGACCGAGCAGGGCGTTCTGCTCGACGCTGCCACCTCCTACATGGACGTGTTGCGGGATACGGCGATCCTCGACCTGCAGCGCAACAACGTCGAGGTGATCGACGAGCAACTGCGCCAGACCCGGGACCGCTTCAACGTCGGTGAAGTGACCCGGACCGACGTCGCCCAGGCGGAAGCGCGCCTCGCGGCGGCCCGGTCCCAGGCCAGTCTGGCCGAAGCGACGCTGCGAAACAGTATTGCCACCTACCGCCAGGTTGTCGGCGTCGAGCCTGCGCAGCTGGCTCCCGGCCGTCCTTTGGACAAACTGACGCCGCGCACCGTCGACGCGGCTCTAAAAGTCGGCCTCAACGAGCATCCAGCCATCAAGGCGCGCCAGCATGCGGTCGATGTGGCCGAGCTGCAGGTGAAGATCGAGGAGGGTGCTCTTGCTCCGCAGCTGGGTGTCGCTGGCGCGGTCGATCAACGCTATGACCGGCAACAATCAGGCGATGCCGCGCTTTCCGCCTCCGTTGTCGCTCGGCTGACCGTGCCGATCTATGAGGGCGGTCAGGCTTATGCCGCGACCCGCCAAGCCAAGGAAGTGGCCGGACAGCGACGTCTGGAAGCCGATTCCGTGCGCGATCAAGTCCGTGCCGCCGTAAGCTCCTCCTGGGGGCGGCTGGAGGCGGCTCGGGCGCAGATCGTAGCCGCTCAGGCCCAGATCGACGCAGCCGAGACGGCGCTCAGCGGCGTTCGCGAAGAGGCGCGTGTCGGTCAGCGCACTACCCTGGACGTGTTGAACGCTCAGCAGGAACTGCTGAATGCCCGCGTGAATCTCATCACGGCTCAGCGAGATCGCGTGGTGGCTTCCTATAGCCTCGTCAATGCGATGGGGCGTCTCAATTCACGAGCTCTCGGTCTAAGGGTCAATCACTACAGCCCGAAGATCCATTACGATCAGGTCAAAGATCTTTGGGTCGGCACGAGCACGCCGGACGGTCGTTAGTAAGTTGCAGGGCCAGAACCAGAAAGTTCTGGCCCTACTTGTTTTCTTTAGGTTTGCGTAAAATACTTCCTATACATTCATTTGAATGTGATTCTTGTTTGTTTCGATTTGGATGCGGCTATGGGTTCTGCGGGCCTGAAGGTTAATGAGCCATCGATGGAAGAAATTCTGGCTTCCATCCGGCGCATCATCTCTGACGATGATGTTCAGGATTCTTCAGAGCCCGATGAGCCACGCTCCTCAGCGTTGAACAACGTCCTCGACATCGCAGAGCTTCACGTCGCTCCGCTCATCGCGTCAGGTCCCAACGAGCCGATGCTGGGTCCGTGGAGTCGAGGCGAGGCTCGTGTTGCCGAGACGCCTTCATGTGAAGACTTTCGAGAGGATGGCCATATCCTTCCTGAACGGGAGGAGCGGGTCCCGGCTCCCGTCTTTGCCCGTGACGCTCACCCGCAGGTGGCTGCGAGCCAGCCTACCATGGCCGATGCCCTGATCTCGAACGAGACCAGCGTCGCCGTTTCCGGTGCCTTCGACCGTCTAGGTGCGACCCTCAAGCCGAGCCAGCCCCAGACCGTCGAGGATCTCATGAAGGAGATGCTGCGTCCCATGCTGAAGGCATGGCTTGACGACAATCTTCCTCCGCTCGTCGAGCGACTGGTGAAAGACGAGATCGAGCGCGTGACACGCCGCCGGGCATGACACCCACTTTGGCCCGACTGCCTGCGTAGCGGCCATCCAGAGGCTCCGAGGAGCTGCACTGTTCCAGGTGAGCTCACCGGCACGAGGCCGACGACATAATCGGTGAAACTCCGGCCGGATCCCGGAAGGACATCACATCTGGCGCCCGGGGCGCCCAGATTATCGCCCCTCTGTTGACTTCGACCGATCCGTCCGGTTTGTAGCCCTCTTGCTTGCGCGTTTCTCGCGCCCAAAGGCCGGTACTCATCATGATGGACAAGACGTTCGATCCCTCCGCTGTCGAAGCTCGCATTTCCACCCGCTGGGAAGAGGCCGAGGCCTTCAAGGCCGGCCGGGCGGATCGCAAGGACGCGGTACCCTACACGATCGTCATTCCGCCTCCGAACGTGACCGGCTCGCTCCATATGGGCCATGCCCTCAATAACACAATCCAGGATATTCTCTGCCGCTTCGAACGCATGCGGGGCAAGGACGTGCTCTGGCAGCCGGGCATGGACCATGCGGGAATCGCCACCCAGATGGTCGTCGAGCGCCGACTGGCCGAGCGGCAGATCCAGCGCCGCGACCTCGGCCGTGAGGAGTTCGTGAGGCGGGTCTGGGAGTGGAAGGAGGAGTCCGGCGGCACCATCGTGCGCCAGCTCAAGCGCCTCGGCGCCTCCTGCGACTGGTCGCGCGAGCGCTTCACCATGGACGAGGGCCTGTCCCAGGCCGTCCTGAAGGTCTTCGTCGACCTCTATAAGCAAGGCCTGATGTACAAGGACAAGCGCCTTGTGAACTGGGACCCGAAGTTTCAGACAGCGATTTCCGACCTTGAGGTGATTCAGGTCGAGGTGAAGGGTAACCTCTGGCACATCCGCTATGCCATCGAGGGCATGCCGGACCGGTCCATCACCGTCGCCACTACGAGGCCGGAGACGATGCTCGGCGACGTGGCCGTGGCCGTTCACCCTGAGGATGAGCGCTACAAGGATCTCGTCGGGAAGTTCGCCGTCCTGCCTCTCACCGGCCGCCGCATCCCCATCGTGGCGGACGAGTACTCCGACCCGGAGAAGGGTACCGGCGCGGTGAAGATCACCCCCGCGCACGACTTCAACGACTTCGAGGTCGGTAAGCGTCACAAGCTGCCGCTGATCAACATCTTCGGTACCGAGGCCGAACTCAGCCTGGCCGGCAACGAGGCTTTCCTCGACGGTCTTGGCCAGTCCGGCGACCTCAAGCAGGTGCTGGCCCTCGACGGCCTGGACCGTTTCGAGGCGCGCAAACGCATCGTCGCGATGCTGGAAGAGCGTGAAATCCTCGCTCAGATCGAGCCGCACGCCCATACCGTGCCTCATGGCGACCGCTCCAACGTGGTGATCGAGCCCTATCTCACGGATCAGTGGTATCTGAACGTGAAGCCGCTCGCCGACCGGGCGCTCGACGTGGTTCGCAAGGGGCAGACCAAGTTCGTGCCCGAGAACTGGGAGAAGACCTACTTCCAGTGGCTCGAGAACATCGAGCCCTGGTGCGTGTCGCGCCAGCTCTGGTGGGGCCACCAGATCCCCGCCTGGTATGACGACCAGGGCAACGTCTATGTTGCCCTGAACGAGGATCAGGCCAAGGCCGAGGCACGGGAGAAGAACGGCCGAGACGTGCCGCTCAAGCGCGACGAGGACGTGCTCGACACCTGGTTCTCCTCGGCCCTGTGGCCGTTCTCGACCCTAGGCTGGCCGGACGATACGCCGGAGCTGAATCGCTACTATCCGACGAACACTCTCGTCACGGGCTTCGACATCATCTTCTTCTGGGTCGCCCGGATGATGATGATGGGCCTGCATTTCATGGACGAAGTGCCCTTCGACACGGTCTACATCCACGCTCTCGTCCGCGACGAGAAGGGTGCCAAGATGTCGAAGTCGAAAGGCAATGTCATCGACCCGCTGAATGTGGTGGAGCAGTACGGCGCGGACGCGCTGCGCATGACGCTCACCTCGATGGCCGCGCAAGGGCGCGACATCAAGCTCTCGGTCCAGCGCGTCGAGAATTACCGCAACTTCGCGACCAAGATCTGGAACGCAGCCCGCTTCGCCGAGATGAACGAGTGCAAGCGCATCGCCGGATTCGATCCGAAATCGGTGAAGGAGACACTCAACAAATGGGCGCTCAGCGAATGCGCTAAGGCGATCAACGAGGTTGCCGCCGGCATCCAGGGCTACAAGTTCAACGAGGCCGCAGGCGCAGCTTATCGTTTCGTGTGGAACGTGTTCTGCGACTGGACGCTCGAACTCTCCAAGCCCGTGCTCCAGGGCGCGGATTCTCCCGCCAAGGATGAGACCCGCGCGACGATTGCATTCATCCTCGACGAGATCTGCAAGCTCCTGCACCCGATCATGCCCTTCCTGACGGAAGAGCTGTGGGAGGTGAAAGGGCAGGAGGGCCCGAAGCGCGAGACGATCCTGGCACTTGCTCCCTGGTCGAACCTCGATCATTTGATCGACCCGCGGGCCGAAGCCGAAATCGGCTGGGTGGTCGACCTCGTCACCGAGATCCGCTCCGCCCGTTCCGAGACGAACGTGCCGGCCGCTGCGCAGATTCCGCTCGCGCTCGTCGCGTCGTCCGAGGACGTGAAGGCCCGCGCCGGACGCTGGGGCGATATCGTGAAGCGCCTCGCGCGGCTGTCAGATATCTCTTTCGTCGATGCGGCACCGAAGAGCTCGATCCAGCTTCTGATCCGCGGCGAAGTGGCGGCTCTGCCGCTGGAAGGCGTGATCGATCTCGACGCCGAGCGCGCCCGACTCGCCAAGGAAATCCAGAAGCTCGATGCGGAGGTGACGAAGATCGACGCGAAGCTCGGAAACGCGGATTTCATCAAGCGCGCGCCTGAGGAAGTCGTCGAGGAACAGCGCGAGCGCCGCGACGAGGCAATGGCCCGCAAGGCGAAGATGGAAGAGGCGTTGGGTCGTCTCAAGGACGCGTAAGGCAATTCACTCAAACACATGTCATCACCGGCCTTGTGCCGGTGATCTCGATTGAAAAGGCGCGGCGTTTCACAGTAGCGGGATGACAGGCACGAGGTCGGTCATGACGTGAGAGGGTGTCATTCGCGGCGGCCGTGGGTCGGGCAGGGAATCCACCCATGCGTCCCACGTTTGAAGATGGTTTTCCTTTTCCGCGGCGCGCCTTACCCCAGCACGAAGTCCACCAGCAGCTTCACGTTCAGAGCGACGATGACGGCGGCGATAATGCCCGCGACGACCGTGAGCCAGCGAGGCGTGACGAGTTCGCCCATTTTGGCTTTCGAAGCGGTCATGGTCACGAGGGGAATGACCGCGAAGGGGAGCTGAAGACTCAGGATCACCTGGCTCAGGATCAGGAGCTTCGCAGTGCCGCCCTCGCCATAGGCGATGGTGACGCCGGCGGCGGGGACGATGGCGATTCCCCGGGTGATCAGGCGGCGCAGCCAGGGCTCGATCTTGAAGTTGATGAAGCCCTCCATGACGATCTGGCCGGCCATGGTGGCCGTTACGGTGGAGTTGAGGCCGCAGCAGAGAAGCGACAGCCCAAAGAGCATCGGCGCGATGGCGCTGCCGAGGATCGGCTGGAGCAGGGTATGGGCCTCGCCAAGTTCAGCGATTTCGGTTCTGCCCGTATGATGGAAGGCGGCGGCCGCAAGGATCAGAAGCGATGCGTTGATCGTCAGCGCGAACATGAGCGCAATGGTCGAGTCGAGCGTTGCGAAGCGCAGGGCCTCGCGTCGCTCCGTTAGGCTGTCACCGTAGGCGCGCGTCTGCACGATACCTGAATGCAGGTAGAGGTTATGCGGCATGACCGTCGCGCCCAGGATCCCGAGGGCGAGATAGAGCATGTCGGGATTGGTGACGATTTCCGTCGTTGGGGCAAAGCCGGTGATCACGCCAGCCCAATCCGGATCAGCCATGGCGATCTGAACGCCGAAGCACACCGCGATGACGCCAAGCAGGGTGATGATGAAGGCCTCGACCCAGCGGAAGCCGAGATTCTGCAGATAAAGGATCAGAAATACGTCGAGCGCCGTGATGACGACGCCGATTTCGAGCGGAACGTCGAAGAGCAAGTTGAGGCCGATGGCCGTGCCGATCACTTCCGCCAAGTCGGTGGCACAGATGGCGAGCTCGGCCAAAAACCACAGGATCCAGGAGACCGGCTTCGGGTAGGCATCCCGGCAGGCTTGAGCGAGGTCACGGCCCGTAGCGACCGCCAGTCGGGCGCAAAGCGACTGCAGGATGATCGCCATGATGTTGGAGATCAGGGCCACTGAGAGCAGGGCATAGCCGTATTTCGACCCGCCGGCGATGGAGGTCGCCCAGTTGCCCGGGTCCATGTAACCCACGGCCACCAGGTAGCCCGGTCCCAGGAATGCCGCGGCCCGGCGCCAGACCGATCCCGGCCGTACCGCAATCGAGCGATTGACCTCGGGCAGAGAGGGCAGTTCCGACGAGTGCCGCCACGCGGCCTTTCGCACGAGGGAGATAGGAGCGGGCTGGTCCATAGGCTCTTTCTGCAGTTGCAAATGATTTGCAATAAGACGCTAGCTTGGATCGGACACCTGGGCAAGAGGGGAGTTGCACAAAGTTGCATGCGGAGCGCCGCCTTACTCTTAAGGGCAGATGGCCTGAGGCCTCCGGGTTGTTCGGGAGTGACAAGAGCCTTCAGGTTTGCTCTAGCTTTCCAAAACCGGGATGGGAAAATCTGGTAAGGGATCGAAATGCTCGAGAGTGTCCTGATCGCCAACCGCGGCGAGATTGCGTGCCGCATCATCCGCACCGCCAAGCAGCTCGGGATGCGTACCATCGCGGTCTATTCGGAGGCCGATGCGGATTCGCTCTTCGTGCAGATGGCGGACGAGGCCCATCTCATCGGCCCGCCGCCCGCCCGGGAGAGCTATCTCCGAATCGACAGGATCATTGAAGTCGCCCGGCGAACGAAGGCCGCCTCCATCCATCCCGGCTACGGTTTCCTCTCCGAGAGAGCCGAGTTCGCCGAGGCATGTGCAGCGAACGGCATCGTCTTCGTCGGTCCCCCGGCCTCCGCCATCAAGGCCATGGGCCTGAAGGATGCAGCCAAGTCGCTCGTGCAGCAGGCTGGCGTCCCGGTCGTGCCGGGTTACCACGGCTCCAAGCAGGATCCGGACTTCCTGCGCCAGAAAGCCTACGAGATCGGCTATCCGGTTCTCATCAAGGCCGTTGCCGGCGGTGGCGGAAAGGGTATGCGCCGGGTCGACAAGGCGGCCGATTTCGACGCGGCGCTCGAAAGTGCCCAGCGCGAGGCCTCGAGCGCCTTCGGCGATCCGCGCGTGCTGGTGGAAAAGTACGTCCTTTCACCGCGTCATATCGAAATCCAGGTCTTCGCCGACGGTCACGGCAATGTGGTGCATCTCTTCGAACGTGATTGCTCGCTCCAGCGTCGCCACCAGAAGGTGATCGAAGAGGCGCCGGCTCCCGGCATGACTCCCGAGATGCGCCAGACGATGGGGCAGGCGGCCGTCGAGGCAGCCCGCGCGGTCGGTTATGTGGGCGCCGGCACCGTCGAGTTCATTGCAGACGGTCGCGAAGGCCTGCGTCCCGACCGTTTCTATTTCATGGAGATGAACACCCGGCTCCAGGTGGAACATCCGGTCACGGAAGCGATCACGGGACTCGATCTCGTCGAGCTGCAGTTCCGCGTCGCCTCCGGCGAGGTGCTGGCGTTCTCGCAGGAGGATCTCGCCATCGATGGCCATGCGGTGGAGGCGCGCCTCTACGCGGAAGATCCGGAAAAGGAATTCCTGCCTTCGACGGGCAAGCTCTGGGCGCTCGAGTTTCCCGAAGGCGAGAGCATTCGCATCGATACCGGCGTCGAGGCCGGGGCTGAGGTCACGCCCTATTACGATCCGATGATCGCGAAGGTCATCGCCCATGGCGCAACCCGCGACGAGGCCTTGGACAAGCTGGCGGAGGCACTTGGACAAACGATCGTCGCGGGCCCGAAGACCAACGCGGCCTTCCTGAAGAAGCTTTGCGAGGCCCAGGGCTTCAGGGCAGGGCAGTTCGATACGGGCTTCATCGACCATAACATTGCAAGTCTTGGCGTCGGGCCACAGCCACTGGACGAGGTTGCGGTGTCGTTCGGCGCATCGGCGCTGATCTCGCGGGAGATCGAGCGGCTGCGCATGATGGAACTGCAGAAGAGCGACGAGCCCTCATCGCCATGGTCGATGCCGGACGGCTTTCAGCTTTTGGGGCTTCGCAGCGTCGGCGTTCCGCTGCGCGTGGACGGGGAGCGGATTGAAGCCCGCGAGGTGTTCAGTCGCGAGCATCCCGGCGCAAGCACCGTTGCCTTCGGTGCGAGCGATCCATGGGACGACGCGCAGATCGATCAGGAGGTTGAAGCACCGCATGGTGTCTACATCATCCGCAATGGGCGCCAGACTCTTGTCCAGCCCTATGATCCCTTCGACGTCGACCTCGAACACATGGACGAGGGCGGTACCGTCAAGGCACCGATGCATGGCAAGCTCATCGCCGTCTTCGTGCAGCCGGGCGACCGTGTCGAGAAGGGGCAGCGGCTTGCGATTGTCGAAGCGATGAAGATGGAGCATGTGCTGGTAGCGCCTTCCGATGCGGAAGTGGCGGAGATCGCCGCCGAGCCGGGCGCCCAGGTGGCGGAAGGGGCACGTCTCATCGTGCTCAAGACGGAGGAATGACCTGCGGCGCATCGCTCGGTGACGGACCGGCGAGCGCGTGGTTGAAACGGACATGGCACTTCATCTCATCAAACTCTGCGTCGGCTGCGATTCGATCACGGATCTCGAAGAATGGATCGACGAGAACCGCGCGCTGCATCGGCGCCTTGGGCGGGACTACGAGCAGACGCACACGACCCGCATGGTGCCCAAGCGCGTCGAGGAGCTGCTCGAGGGCGGCTCGCTGTTTTGGGTGATCAAGGGGCAGGTCGCGGCCCGCCAGAGGCTTCTCGCCGTTCGGCCCTTCACCGATGGGGACGGTATCGGCCGCTGTCACCTGGTGCTCGAGCCGAAGGTGATTGCCGTGGAGCCGCGTCCCTACAGGCCGTTTCAGGGCTGGCGCTACCTCGTCGCCAAGGAGGCGCCGCGTGACATCGACCTGAAATCAGGCGACCTTGCCGTGATGCCGGAAGACATGCGTCGCGAGCTGGCTGAGTTGGGCCTTCTGTAACCTAAGTGAATCATTGGGGACCGTTCGATGAGAATCCTCGCTGTTGCCTTCGCTCTTCTGGCTTGTGTCGGTGCTCCGGCGCTTGCGAAAGAGTGCCGCATGCCTGCTGTGCCGCCCGGCGTGCCGGTTCAAGTCCCGCCGGAATGCCGGGATCGTCTTCAGGACCGCCGCGCGCAGGAGGAGAGGCAGGATTCCGTGAGGGCGAGCAACGGCTTCATCGATCTGGGGAACGGCACGCAGGTGCGGGTCGGAGGCCGCATTCGGGCGGAGGCGGCTGGCCGCCGTTAGACTTTTTAGTTGGGGATCTTCCTCTTGGATGGGGATCTTCTTGGAACCGCGCTGGCTCGTGCAGCATTGGCTCAGCAGTTCAGTTGAGTGGAGGTTCCGATGCTGATGTGCGCATCCGAAGGCCGGCACTGGCGGTATGAAGTCTGCGAGCACGACGACGGCTATCTGGTTCAAATGCGGGACCTGACCACCGGGGAGCTCGACGAGGAATTTTCCACCATCTTCCGAACCCTGCCCGTGGCCTTCGCCTATGCGGAAATGTCGGCTGCCTACGAGCGCTACGCAGCGTCGGAACTCGATCACGCCGAAGATGAGCAGATTGAAGTCGAGGTGGAAGCAACCGAGCGGCACTTTATCGATCTGAGCGACAGGCTCCACGATTCCGGCATCAACGGCATCGTCGTCCAGGCTTGGGAACGGGAAAGCCAGCGCAGCCGGAACGCGCTCCTGCACTGAAGTCAGATCAGGGTAGCTTCAAGCCTCGCTTGCAAGCGAGGCCGCTCCCTCTAGCATCGCTCCATCACGACTCACGCCGTTGATGGAGTTTCCATGGCCGACCTCTCAGCCTTCCCGATCGCCTCCCGCTGGCCCGCCCAGCATCCCGACCGGATCCAGCTCTATTCCACCCCGACGCCCAATGGGGTCAAAGTCTCCATTATGCTGGAGGAGACCGGGCTTCCTTACGAGCCGCATTTCATCAATATCGGCCAGAACGAGACTTGGACGCCGGAATTCCTGTCCCTGAACCCGAACGGCAAGATCCCGTCCATGATCGATCCCGATGGGCCGGGCGGAAAGCCCCTGCCACTGTTCGAATCCGGCGCGATCCTGCTGTACCTCGCCGAAAAGACGGGCAATTTCCTGCCTTCCGATCCCGCCCGGCGCTATGAGACCATCCAATGGGTCTTCTTCCAGATGGCGGCCGTGGGACCGATGTTCGGTCAGCTCGGCTTCTTCCACAAATTCGCCGGCCGCGAGATCGAGGACAAGCGTCCGCTGGAGCGCTATCGCAACGAATCCAAACGCCTGCTGGGCGTTCTTGAGACGAGGCTCGAAGGCCGCGACTGGATCATGGGCGACGACTACACCATCGCCGACATTTCACTGCTCGGCTGGGTGCGCAATCTCATCGGGTTCTACGGCGCCGGGGAACTGGTGGAGTTCGGCAGCCTGAAACGGGTCCCGGCCTGGCTGGAACGGGGCCTCGCCCGGCCCGCCGTCCAGCGTGGTCTGGAGATCCCGAAGCGGCCTGAATAGCGATCCGCACCGGCCGGCATTCTTCGAGCCGGCGATTTACAACCGCCCCATCCCGGCCCACATGTTGGGGTGGGGACGATAACGATGATGCTGCTTCTTGGAATATTGGCCGTCGCTCTTCTGTGGTGGATGGGCAAGAATTATACGCGGGCCGACCCGAAGGTCATGGCGAAGAGCCTCAAGACCGTGGCCGGTGTCGCGGCACTCGGTGCCGCCGTGCTCCTGGGCGTCAAGGGGCGCATCGACATGGCCCTCCTGCTCGGCGGCTTCGGCGCCTGGGCATTGGGGTGGAGTGCCCTGAATCTTCCTGGTCCGTGGCGGAAATTCCAGCAGGCAGGGGGGCGGTTCTCCCGCATCCGGTCGGCGATGATCGAGATGGAGATCGACCATGCGACGGGGGCAGTCGAGGGCACCATCCTGGTCGGAGCCTTCGCCGGGCGGCGCCTCTCGAGCCTCGATCCGCAGAGCCTGAGCCGCCTTTACGATGAATGCGGCGCCCATGATCCGCAGGGTGTCCCGCTCCTAGAGGCTTATCTTGACCGCCGGTTTTCCGGCTGGCGTGAAAACACTCACGGAGACCGTGACACGCGGACGCGCACCCATGCGCATTCGGGCGTAATGACGAAAGAGGAAGCCTATCAGATCCTGGGCCTTCAGCCGGGTGCGAGCCTCGACGAGATCCGAAAAGCGCATCGGACGCTCATGAAGAAACTCCATCCCGACCAGGGAGGGACGGCGTACCTCGCGGCTCGCGTGAACGAGGCGAGAGAAGTTCTGCTGGGCCGACATCGCTGATACTCCACGCGCGATCCGGTTTGTCTTTGACCTGCGACGACACAAACACACGTGCCGTCGCAGCGGTCTCTCATCAGATCAGCCCCGTGAGGCGAAGCAGTTCATGCCGCTCTTCTTGAGCTGCTTGCAGGCATTTGCGGCATCATTGGATTCGGAGAACCCCGAGAATCGCGCCCGGTAGAGGGTGGAGCCGTCGACCGTCACCTTCTCCGTGAAGGGAGAAGCCTTGCCCAGGACCTTGCCGAAGCGTCCACGGGCTGAATCGAGCATGGCTTTCGCCTTGTCCTCGTCGTCCGTGGCGCCGAGCTGGATCACCCAGCCGGTCACGGTCTTCTTCGGCTCAGCCGCCTCGGTCTTGGGGGCTTCGGCCTTTGCGTCGATCTTGGCCTGGAGGGCGGCCTTCTGCGAGGCGGGCATCGGCGCCGGAGCGGCCAATGCGGCATAGGCCTGCGCGTTCAGGGGGAGCGGCTCCGGACCCTTCTGCCACCTCACCGAGGAGGGAGTGGTGGTCGAGCTGGCGCCGGCAGCCGAGGCAACGACCGGCCGCAAGGTGTTGAGGTCGAGCGGCTTACGCTCGGGAGCGGCCGGAGGCGTCGAAGCCTGAGCGACAGGAGCCTGTGGGATGGCGGAAGCCACTCTCACGGGAGCCGCGACCGGAGCGAGCTCTACCGGACGCGGAGCCGGGGCTTCGGCCACCATGGCAGGTTGGTTCTCGACAATGGCAGGGGCCGTACGGGCACCCGCATAGGCACGGGGCAGATGGCTCTGAATGAGGCTGGCCATCTTCTGGTCGCGGGAAGCGCCGGAGCGGCCGCCGAGCACCACGGCGACGAGGCTGCGATTGTCCGTGTTAACCGAGGTCAGCAGGTTGAAGCCGGACAGGCGAGTATAGCCCGTCTTGATGCCGTCCACGCCCTCGACCTTGCCGAGCAGCCGGTTATGGCCGCGGATGGTGCGGCTGCCGTACTGGAACGACTGGGTCTGGAAATAGGCGAAGTATTTCGGGAAGCGATCCTGAATCGCGCGGCCGAGAATGGAGAGGTCGCGGGCGGTGGTAACGTTTGGTGGCTCATGCGGAAGGCCGTGCGGGTTGTAGAATGCCGTCGAGCTCATGCCGAGCTCCTTCGCCTTGCGGGTCATCATCCGGGCGAAAGCATCTTCGGACCCAGCAATGTTCTCAGCAACGACAACGGAGACATCATTGGCCGATAGGGTCACCATGGCCTTGATTGCATCATCGACCTCAATGGTCGATCCAGGGCGGAGGCCTAGCTTGGTCGGGGGCTGGCTCGCCGCATAGGCCGAGACGGAAAGAGGGGTATCCCCGCGCATGCGGCCGCGCTCAAGCTGCTCGAAAAGCAGATAAAGGCTCATCACCTTCGTCAGCGAGGCCGGGATTCGCGGCTCGTCGACATTCTCGCCCTGGAGGATCTTGCCGGTCTTGGCATCGACCACGATGGAGGCGGAGAGGGGGCTGTATCCACCGCCGGAGGACCTGGCCTTACGGGCCGCCTCGGCCGGGGATACGACAGCCACCGCAACCGATGCTACAATGCCAATGAGAGCCCATGTCTTTCGGTGTCCCATCCAAACCGAATTCATGCTGCAAAAATCCCTGTTTCGCTTGGTTCTAGGCCCCTGCGCCCGGTTCTCTTGAGGGAACCGTTGCCGGCACAACACATCCTCTGACGGTAAGAGGTTGCGGTTACGGCGCGGTTAACAGGGAGGGTTCAATCGATGATTTTATTGTGCGTTGCACAATAGAACTTGACAAAATTTGTGCACTGCAGCATATTGCTATCGTCAGCTATCCAGCGGGCCCACCGTCATTTAACGCCTTATTGCCGAGGTTCACAATGCTTCAGCCGTTTACCCAGATTCAGAAGTTCGGCCAGGACAACCTGGACGCCACCGTGAAGGCGCTGGGCGCTTTCTCGAGCAACAGCCAGGTCATCGCATCCGAGACGGCGGATTTTGCCCGCAAGTCCTTCGAGCAGACCTCCTCGACGGTCGAGAAGCTGCTTGGCGTTCAGACCTTCGACAAGGCCATCGAGATCCAGACCGCCTTCGTGAGGGGCGCCTACGACAGCCTCGTCAGCCAGGCGACGAGGATGGGCGCGCTGTACTCCAATCTCGCTACCGAGACGATGAAGCCCTACGAAGGGCTCCTCTCCAAGGCGACGGCTGCGCGAGCCTGAGGCACGCCAGATTCTCTTGCATGAAACGCCCGGGCTTGTCCCGGGCGTTTTGCGTTGGGGCTGCGATGCATCCAGGGCCGAGCGGGTGCGTCTGCAAAGCTCGCGCAGGAGTGACCAAGATGTCGCTCTTTTCATCAGAACTGCGACCACCCATCTGGTTGATCTGGCAAACCGAATGGAGCGACTATACATTTGGCTTGATGCTGAAGGTGCGACTGAGCTCGGGCTGGAGGCCGAATGCCAGAAGAGAAGAAGGGGCGGTCGTTCGATTATGCTGCGGGTAGCTCAAGGTACTTTGACCCTGTCGGAGCCTTTTCCGATGTCCGCTGCCGGCGGGTCACAGCCTCCTGGAGGTGATGATGGCGGTCGCTCGAATACGGCCATCATCACGAAAACCAAGCCGCGCACGAAACGGCCCAACCTTTACCGCGTTCTTCTCTTGAACGATGATTACACCCCGATGGAGTTCGTGGTGCACGTGCTGGAGCGCTTCTTCAACAAGAACCGCGAGGATGCGACCCGGATCATGTTGCACGTCCACCAGAACGGCGTTGGGGAATGTGGAGTTTTTACGTACGAAATTGCCGAGACCAAGGTGACCCAGGTGATGGATTTCGCCCGCAAACACCAGCATCCTCTGCAATGCGTCATGGAAAAGAATTAGCCGAGCCCCGTCTCATAAAAGGACAAGCCGTTGCCGAGCTTTTCTCGCAGTCTTGAACAAGCCTTACATCGAGCTCTCGCTCTTGCCGGCGAGCGCCGCCATGAATACGCAACCCTCGAACATCTTCTCCTGGCCCTGATCGACGATCAGGATGCAGCCGCCGTCATGCGTGCCTGCAATGTCGATCTCGAAGTTCTCCGCCGCAATCTTGTTGATTACGTCGACAGCGAGCTTGCCAATCTGGTGGCCGATGGACGGCAGGATTCAAAACCTACGGCCGGTTTCCAGCGCGTCATCCAACGGGCGGTGATTCATGTCCAGTCTTCCGGTCGCGACGAGGTGACCGGCGCGAACGTGCTCGTGGCGATTTTCGCCGAGCGCGAGAGCCATGCCGCTTATTTCCTGCAGGAGCAGGACATGACCCGTTACGACGCGGTCAACTACATCAGCCACGGGATCGCCAAGCGTCCCGGTCTCACCGAGAGCCGCTCCCCGCGTGGATCCGAGGAGGAATCCTCCAGCGAGCGCCCGACGCAGGAAGAGGGCGACGCGCGTCAGAAGAAAAAGGGCGATGCCCTCGAAGCCTACTGCGTCAACCTCAACAAAAAGGCGAAGGAAGGTCGGATCGATCCGCTGATCGGCCGCGAGTCCGAAGTCCAGCGCACCATCCAGGTCCTGTGCCGTCGCCAGAAGAACAACCCGCTTCTCGTCGGTGAGCCCGGCGTCGGTAAGACCGCCATCGCGGAGGGTCTGGCCCGCAAGATCGTTCAGGGCGAGGTGCCGGAGGTCCTGAAGGGGGCCACCGTCTTCTCCCTCGACATGGGCACGCTCCTGGCCGGTACCCGCTATCGGGGCGACTTCGAAGAGCGCCTGAAGCAGGTCATGAAGGAGATCGAGGCGCATCCGAACGCCATCATGTTCATCGATGAGATTCATACGGTGATCGGTGCCGGCGCCACCTCCGGCGGCGCGATGGATGCGTCTAACCTCCTGAAGCCGGCCCTGGCTCAGGGCAGCCTGCGCTGCATCGGCTCGACCACCTATAAGGAATACCGCCAGTATTTCGAAAAGGACCGGGCTCTTGTGCGTCGCTTCCAGAAGATCGACGTGAACGAGCCTTCGGTGCCGGATGCCATCGAGATCGTGAAGGGCCTGAAGCCCTATTTCGAGGACTTCCACAAGCTCAAATATACCAACGATGCCGTGAAGGCTGCGGTGGAGCTCTCCGCCCGCTACATCAACGACCGCAAGCTGCCGGACAAGGCCATCGACGTGATCGACGAGACCGGCGCGTCGCAGATGCTCCTCCCCGAAGGTCGTCGCAAGAAGACCATCGGCATCAAGGAGATAGAGGCGACCATCGCCACCATGGCCCGTATCCCGCCCAAGACCGTGTCGAAGGACGACGCGGAGGTGCTCGCGCACCTGCAGGATACCCTGAAGCGGGTGGTCTACGGCCAGGACAAGGCTATCGAGGCGCTGTCCTCGGCGATCAAGCTGGCTCGTGCCGGCCTGCGGGACGCGGAAAAGCCTATCGGGTCCTATCTGTTTGCCGGCCCGACGGGTGTCGGCAAGACCGAGGTGGCGAAGCAACTCGCCGCGTCGCTGGGTGTCGAGCTCCTGCGCTTCGACATGTCGGAATACATGGAGCGGCACACGGCCAGTCGCCTGATCGGCGCGCCTCCGGGCTATGTGGGCTTCGACCAGGGCGGCCTCCTGACCGATGGCGTTGACCAGCATCCGCATTGCGTGCTCCTGCTCGATGAAATCGAGAAGGCTCACCCGGATCTGTTCAACATCCTGCTCCAGGTCATGGACCATGGAAAACTGACGGATCACAACGGCAAGCAGGTCGATTTCCGTAACGTGATTATCATCATGACCACGAATGCGGGCGCCGCCGACATGGCCCGCCCAGCCTACGGCTTCACCCGTACCAAGCGTGAAGGTGACGATACAGACGCGATCAACAAGCTGTTCACGCCCGAGTTCCGCAACCGTCTTGATGCCGTGATCTCCTTTGCCCACCTGCCGAAGGAAGTGGTCCAGAAGGTCGTGGAAAAGTTCGTCATGCAGCTCGACGCGCAGCTTGCCGACCGCAATGTCTCGATCGAGCTCACGGACGAGGCTCGCGACTGGCTGGTCGAGCATGGCTACGACGAAGCCATGGGCGCACGCCCCATGGGTCGTCTGATCCAGTCGACCATCAAGACACCTCTGGCGGACGAAGTCCTGTTCGGGCGACTGAAGAACGGCGGCGCGGTCAAGGTCGTGGTCAAAACGGACGAGATCGGCCTGGAGAGCCTCGGCTTCGAGTATGTCGAAGGACCGGTGAAGCCGAAGCCCGAGAAGGACGTGACGAACGCCGCCAAGAAGAAGCCCAAGGCAAAGGCGACTTCTTCGAAGACGAAAAAGTCCGTGAAACCGAAGGGATCGGATGGTAATGGAGGTGGCGGTGTCCGCACCGTTCCGAAAGTTCCGTTGGTTAGAGCATGACGAGTGAGATACACGAGGGACCCCTGGAGGCGTCCCAGACACTGGACGCTCCGGCGAAGCTGTCGTGGCGCGAGAAGCGCTACCTCCGGCGTCGCCGGCGTGTGTGGTTCGAAGAAGTCCTGGGTTGGATCCTCGTGCCGGTCATTGTCTTCGGCTGCTACTGGCTGCTGACTATCCTCCTGAATGCGGTCGGCACATCGCCGGCCGCGATCATGGAAGGGATCGACGCGATAATCTCCAGCCTTTGAGGCTTGATGCGGCCGGGCGATTGTTCGCCTGGTCTATCCTTCGCGTATTTCATGGGCTCCGGCCGCTTCATCCCACGGCAGGCCTGCCCAAACGTTACCTCGCAGCGGACGCCCTCAACGAGGGAGCAGATCAAGCGATTCAATCGTCGTTGGCGGAGTTGAGCTGGTCAGGCTTTAGCCCTTCGTCCACCTCGGTGTCGTGGGCCCGGACGAGCCATTCCAGTTGCTCCTGGACAAAATCGGGATCGCTGTGGAAGCGCATGGCGCAGGCGACCAGGAAGATTGCAACCTCAGGTAGATCCTCGTCACCCAGATCCGGAAGGATCAGCTCGAGTTCCGTCATGTTTCCGGAGGTGAGGATGGCCGCTTCGGTGGAGGGAATGACGGTGCCGGTGCTGTCTGAGTCTTGAGCCATTGAGTTGATCTGAGCCTTCTCGAGCGTGGGGTGTGGGCGGAAATCGCCTTCTCATTTTTTTAAGGCGAAGGCCGAGGAGGTAAAGCCTCGGGCTGTCGGAAGGTAATAGGCACAAGCAAAAGCCCTGCCACAGGGTCTGAGGCAGGGCTGGAATGAAGCGTGAGCCTCGAGCTTACGGGTAGGTGCAGACGTACCGCATGCCGTTCGTGGCCAGGAAAGTACCCGTCGACGGATCGTAGGAACGGTACTTGCGCGCGCAATAAGCGGCCATCTGAGGATCGACCGTGCCGGGAGGTGCGGGAGGGGCAGCCTGGGCTTGGTTGGCGATCGCGCCGGCGATCAGAGCGCCCGCTGCAAGGCCTGCAACGCCGGCCGCGACGGCAGCGCCATTGCCGCCATGGCGGTGATAATAACCATCACGGTAATAGGGTCGATAGCCGCGACGATAGTATTGGGCGTAGCTCTCGTTCGGGTACGCCTGGTCGATACGAGGCAGGGGGCGGGTCTGCATGGGGCTGGCACTGGCGGGCAGTGCCGACAGGAGCACCGCAGCGCCGACCAGGGCCGTTACGAATTTGCGCATATCAAATCCTCATTTACGGAAACTTCGGCAGAGGTCTGCTGATTATCGGCGCGGAATATAGCCTCAGCGGTCAAGCTCGCACAATCCCGATCTTCGTCCTGATTACGATGCTCGCCCCCCCCTCCGGTATTTATAGATGCTATTCAGGTATGGTCTGAAAGCAACCAGTTGAATACCATGGTCTATGCTTCCTTAGTGTTTCGAATGCCTGCAGCATATAGTTCAGGTCGAAGGATGCTCTAATCTCTGTGCTAAGAAAGTGCCGGTGGATATTCATTTGAATTTATGGATTTATTTCCGGGCATACCTCAAGGGGAGAAGTCTCTTCTTTCTCAAGGGTGGCACTGGATTTTTTGAAACAAATCGCCAATGATATGTGTGTTCTATTATAATCTCTCCTAGGTCGGGACCTCATGCTCCATCTCACGTTCCTTGCGACTGTGGTTGTCTTGCTGGGCGGCTTGACGTCGTCCTACGCAGCCGAGCCGTTGCCGTCGGCCAGCGGGGAGATCCTGCTGACGGTTACCGGAGAGATTGAAGCGACCAATGCTCCAGGGCGGGCGGAATTCGACCGGGCTATGCTGGAGGCACTAGGGCGGAAGAGTCTCACGGCCACTTTCGTCATAAGCGGTAAAGCGCATCGTTTCGAGGGCGTCCCGCTGCGCGCTGTCCTCGACCGGGTAGGCGGCAAGGGGGCGACGATCCGGGCTTCGGCTTGGAACGATTATGAGGTCGACATCCCCTGGGACGATCTCAAGTACGATCCCCTGCTTGCCATGTCGGCGGACGGTCAGGTGCTGACGCTCCGCGACAAGGGGCCTTTGTGGATCGTCTACCCTCGCGACGACCATAGCGCCTTGCGCGACGACCTCCACGATTCTCGCTGGGTCTGGCAACTCAATCGACTGCGGGTCGTACGACCATGAGGCTCAACCTCAGCAATTACAAGGCTGCTCTGGTCACTCTGGTTGCGATTGCGGTGCTGGCGCTGTCGCTCACGTTTACGGTCTGGCGCCTGCTCAACGTCGAAGAGGATCTTCGGACAGAGGAGACGCATGCCAATCTTTGGCAGATTTCCCAAACGCAGTTCGAAGCGTCGATCTTGGCCGAAAGCCTAACGCGCGCAGCCATAGGAGAAGCCTTTCCCGATCGCGAGCAAGCTCCCGAGTTTCGATTGGCTATCTTGATCAGCCGGATGGCCGTTCTCCTGGAGGGAATGCAAGGCCATGTCATCGAGAAGGTAGGATCCCTTGGGACCCTTAAGGAAGCCTACCTGCAGCTGACCTATGCAGAGCCGCTGCTCAAGGGGCGCGTCGATCCCCAGGCCGCGCAGCTGCTAAGGGTGCAGGTTCGTGATCTCGCCTATCAGCTAAGAGACATCGCCAATAAGGTCATGCTGCTCAACCGTGGTGAGATGTCAGAAAAGCGCTCCATGTATTTGCGCTATGTCTTCGAGAGCTTCGCCTTCATTGTCGGCATCGCCGTCAGCGCTTCGTTTCTTCTCCTCCGCCTGTTCAAGGGTATGCAGGAAGCCAGCCAAGCCCGCCAGCTTCTCAGGCAGGAGCAGGAGCTTTCCGATCTGGTCATCAACAACATCAGCAATCAAGGCATCGTCATGTTCGATGCCGAGCTCCGGTGCCTGCTCTGGAACCCGGGCATGGAAGACCTGCTGAACATCAAGCCCGAACAGGCCGTGGGACAGCACATGTCGGATATCGATCCGATTTTTGCTCAGGAGAACGTGATCGGCTCCCTCATCCGCGCGACGGAGGGAATGAGCTCGATTTTCGAGAACGAGACATCGTCATCCGACGGGCAGGAGCAATGCCTGGAGATCAACTGTCTCCCGGTCTCCATGGCCGAGCGCAAGCTCGGAATCGCCTTCATGCGCGATGTGACCGAGCAATGGCTGGCCCGCAAGCAGGCGGAGCGGCAGAACTTCGATCTCGAGATCAAAGTGCTTCAGCGTACGGCCGCCCTGCGTCAGGCCGAGCGCCGCCTGATCGCCGCGATCAAGTCCGCATCGGAAGGGTTTGCTGCCTTCGACTGGACGGGAAAGCTCCTCTTCGCGAATGAGCAGATCTGGGCTGCCGCGCCGGTATCCTTGTGGTGCAACGAGGAAATGGGCCTCACGAGCTTTCTGCGGTGCTTTGCCATGTGCGAAGGGGCCGACATGCGTCTCGTCAATGCGGAGCCTCCATTCGAGGAGATCGAGCTGGATCTCATGCTCAAGAAGGATACCTGGGCTCGTCTTTCGCTCACGAAGGCTGACGGCGCGACGATCTTCGTGCGCCTGACGGACATTTCCGGCTACAAGCAGGTCGCAAGGGCTCTCGAATCCGCGCTCAGCCGCGAGCGTGAGACCACCAACGCATATCGCAGCTTCGTGTCCATGGTGTCCCATCAGTTCAGGACACCGCTCGCCATTCTGGATTCCAGCGCTCAGCGCATTTTGCGGCGTGGGGCTGAACTGACGCAGGACGAGCTGGTTACGCGCGTCCAGAAGATACGGAATGCCGGCACCCGGTTGACCCGTCTTGTGGAGAGCGTGCTGAACGCAGCCAAACTCGATGCAGGCACGATCGAGGTCAATCCCGCCTCCTACAATCTGGTGGATCTCGTCGTAGACATCTGCGATCGGCAGCGCGAGGTCAGCACGCAGGCCGATATCCGCTTCGACATCCCCAATCTTCCCGTGACGGTCTATTGCGACGGCATGCTCATCGAGCAGGTCGTCGTCAATCTCCTGTCAAACGCCATCAAGTATTCAGGGGATACGCCAGTCGTCGAGATAAAGATCTGGATGGAGGGATCCCGCGCCTTCTGCTCCGTCCGGGACTGGGGAATCGGAATTCCAGCGGATGAATTGCCGAAGATCTTCGATCGTTTCTATCGTGCCCGAACGGCATCGGGTATCGCCGGAACGGGAATTGGATTGAATTTTGCCCAACGGATCATGCACTTGCATGGGGGAGAAATTCAGGTTGAAAGCTACGAGGCGGCCGGATCGTTGTTTACCTTCGATCTGCCCATCGCCAATGCCGAACAAGCGCAACAGGCTGCATGAGTGACAGACCCCGATGAATGCTCAAAAAACAATTCTTTGCGTTGAAGACGAAGACGACCTGAGGGACGATATCGCCGAGGAGCTGGAGGCCGCCAATTACCGTGTTCTCCAAGCCGCCAACGGCAGCGAGGCGCTCAGTCTCCTCGAGAAGCAACGGCCGGACCTCGTGCTCTGCGACATTACCATGCCGGGCCTTGGCGGCTACGACGTGCTCAAGGCTCTGCGCGAGCAAGGCACGATGTCCGATGTTCCGTTCATCTTCCTGACCGCGCTCGCCGAGCGGAATGACGTTCTCACTGGCAAGCAGGCGGGCGCGGACGACTATCTCGTCAAGCCGATCGACTATGAAATCCTGCTTGCGACCATCGCAGCCCGCCTCGATCAGGTCACCCGCGTTCAGACGCATGCCGTCACGCGGGCGGAGGAATCCTGGCAGGAGATCCTGAAATCCTCCAAGGGGCGGACGGTCGATGCCCTCTACAAGGCAACCTTCGCTTTCGACCGCTTTCTCGTCGGCGTGGTGATCGTCGACGAGAACGGCGCCATTCGGGTGATGAACAAGGAGGCGCAGCGCATTCTGGCCGAGGATGACGGCCTGATCGCCGCGCAGGGAATCCTGAAAGGGTCCGCGGCCAAGCAGAACAGCAAGCTCTATTCGGCGGTCGGAAAGGCTTTCGAGGAAGAGACGCTCGACGAAATCGTCTCTTTCCCGCGTATTTCGGGCGGTCGGCCCTATCTCGTCCTGATCCAGGGACAGCGGTTCTCCGCAGAGGAGCGGCCCGAAGCCGTCGTGCTGCTCGTCATCGACACGGAGCAGCGAGCCAAGGTCTCGGGCGACACGCTCGTACGTCTCTATGGCCTGACGCCATCTGAAACGCGGGTCGCCCTCATGCTGATCGACGGCAAGCGTCTCGATCAGATCGCCGAAGAACTCGACGTGGCCCAGACCACGGTCGTCTTCCACTTGAAGAACCTGTTCCGGAAAACCGATACCAACCGCCAGGCGGACCTCGTTCGCGTGCTGCTGTCGGTACCGCTGCGCAGCGCCGGTCCCTGAGGTGGACCCGCGAGAATCGCGATGGGACAGGTGGAGGTGTTAACGGATCGCTCACCATTCCGGCGGAATAAGCCTTGAACCAAGCTTTGCCACAATCTGTTCAGCTTTCAGAGAGACTTGGGACAGTATATCTCATGACATGAAGAGGATGGCACGTAGCCTTTCTCCTGTCGTAGGTGATGATCATGAAGATCTTCCGACTTGTTTCCGGTACCGTTGCGGCTCTGGCGCTGGTCACCGGCCTGGCTGCCGCCCAACCGGCTGCAGCGCGTGACCGCCTGTCTCCCGGTGCCGCCGTGGCTCTTGGAGCCCTGGGAGGTCTTGCCGTGGGTGCCGTCGTTGGTTCGGCCGTCGCCCAGCCTCAGCCTCCGGTCGTCTACCGGGCTCCGCCGCCGCCCCCGCCGGTCTACGTGGAAGAAGCTGCGCCGGTCTATTACGAGCGCCCCGTCCGTGAGGTCTATGTGGAGCGCTGCACGACCGAGCGTTACCGCGAGTGGGTTCCCGGCTGGGGCTGGGAGCACCGGACCCGCCGGGTCTGCAACTGAGTTCCTGAAAAGGCCCGTCTCTGACGGGCCTTTTGTTCATCGGTCTGGCAACCGGGATTCCGCCTCTGCGTTGTTCGCATGAAGCATCAAGCGAGCTCAGCCATGACCGACACCCCGAAAGATCAAGCCTCTTCCGACCAAACGAAGCTTAATCCCGGTGATCAGGCCGAGCCGGGGACCCCGGGGGCGGGTGAGAATATCTGTCCCGAATGCAAGGGCAGCGGCCGCATCGGCGCCACGCCTTGTCCGATCTGCGGCGGCACGGGCACGATCATCGAGGGAATCGGCGGCGCTTAGGATTTGTCCGGCTTCGCCATCCAGCGGACCAGGGGCATCAACGGAACGATCCAGATCAGGCCGAGCACGATATAGGCCACGGTCTGGAGGAGCTTGGGCGCCTGTGTGATCCGGCCTTCAGCGATGGCCATCGCGAACAGCGCATAGAAAATGATGAAGGCCAGCATGACCACTGTGCCGATCAGCTTGCGCAGGCGAACGCCCATGGCCGAAATCCTCAAATCATCGACGTCGCGTGTGAGCGGTGCGTCACCGGCATGAATTGCCTCTCGAAGGCATAGCCTCTATGTGACGTCCGTATCCCGGGTTCAAGCCCTAATCGACGATGAGAGTGAGCATGGCTGTCGCAGCCTCCACCGAGGGCGTGCCGTTGGCGCGCGTACCCCAAAGCCGGTCCTTGTCCGCCGTTCGCATCTGGATCTACAGCCTCGCCGCCTTGGTCGTTCTGATGGTGGCGGTGGGTGGAGCCACGCGCCTGACCGGTTCGGGCCTTTCGATCACCGAATGGAAACCCGTCACGGGCGCCATTCCGCCCTTGACCGAGCAGGCTTGGCTGGCTGAGTTCGAGAAATACCAACAGATTTCCCAATACGAACTCGTCAACAAGGGAATGACCCTATCGGAGTTCAAGTTCATCTATGCCTGGGAGTGGGGGCACCGGCAGCTCGGCCGTCTGATCGGCCTTGTATTCTTCCTTCCACTCGTCTGGTTCTGGGTGCGGGGAACGATCAAGGGGCGGCTGGCTCTGACCCTTCTCGTCATCGGAGCCCTGGGCGGGCTTCAAGGTGCCATTGGCTGGATCATGGTGGCCTCGGGTCTTGAGCCGGGCATGACCGCCGTCGCGCCGATCAAGCTTGCCCTTCATCTGACGGTCGCCAGCATCATCCTGGCCTGCCTCGTCTGGGTGGCATCGGGACTGAAGGATCGTTCCGGCTCCACGGGCCAAGAGGTGCAGACGGGTTATGCGCCCCGCATTCTCGTTGGGCTGATCCTGTTTCAGATCGCGCTCGGCGGTCTCGTGGCCGGATCGAAAGCCGGGCTGACCTACAACACCTGGCCCCTGATGGACGGGGTTCTCATCCCGCCGGCTTCGGCCCTGTTCCTGGTCAAGCCCTGGATCGAGAACTTCGTCGATAATGTGCTGCTCGTTCAGTTCAATCACCGCCTCGTAGCCTACGCCATCGTGGCCTTTGCCCTGTGGCATGCCTGGACCTCGTACCGCCATGATTCATCCTCGAAAACCGCCGGTCGGGCGATGGGAATGGCCTTCCTGGTGCTGGGACAGATGGTTCTCGGGATCGTGACGCTGCTGCTCGCAGTGCCGCTCTGGGCTGGCCTGGCGCATCAGATCTTCGCCATGGCCGTGCTCGCCATGGCCGTGGTTCATGCCCGGGTGAGCAAGCCCTGACATAAGGAAAGGGCGGCCTTTTCAGGCCGCCCCGAAAACCGAGTTCCGCTGAGATTTAGCGGACGATCTGGACGATGCGGCGGGTGCCGGGCTCGACCAGAACCGGGGTATCGTTCACGACGGTGTAGCGATAGTTCGTGACGCCGTACTCGGCGGGAACCTCATAGTACTGCACGCCGGAAGCCGGCAGGGTTGCGCCGACGCGAACCTCCTGCTGGTAGGTGTAGGACGGAACGCCCTGGGTCACGACATACTGACGGAACTGCGGCTGCTGCTGCTCGGCGAGACCGCCCACGATCGCGCCCGTCACGCCGCCGATCGCCGCGCCGACCGGGCCGCCGACGATGGCGCCACCCACGGCGCCGGTGGTTGCACCAGCGGCCACGCCGCCGCCGGACTGGGCAAAGGCGCCAACCGGGGCGAGGGCCACGAGAACAGCGCCTGCAAACAAGATCTTCTTGGACATTTGTCAGCTCCTAGACTGGTGAAGTCTGGAGCTTAACGGCTAAGCGAGAGTGTGGTTCCGGCCGCGAAAAGCAGTTTCAAAGAGATCAATGCGGGCGAAAGTTCATTAAACCATAGCGGGAATGTTTATCTATGGTCGTTCATTTTCAGAGTACCATGGTTCAGTTTTCTGAACGACCGTTTTTGGTTCCATCTGAACTTCAAAAAGTCATTTTAGAAGCCCGGCGAGACGGAATCTGCCGCAGGACAGCGGCTTGAAATCGGCCAACCGAACCCATCGCCCGTGAAAATCGTCGTGGGAATACGTCGCGAATTAGGAAATCAGTACTTGCTCTCAGATAGGTGAACAATATTAAGATAGGTTAACCCCTAGGTGCAGGGCTGTAGGAACAGGCTTATGAGGAGTCAGGCATGAATGTGCTGGTATTTGCTTCGCGAAAAGGCGGCTCGGGTAAGAGCACGCTTGCTGCTCACCTCGCGAGTTATATCGCCAACCCTTCCCGCCCTACGTTGCTGATCGACAACGATCCCCAGGGCTCCCTGTCCCTTTGGCACAAGATCCGCAATCAGGAATTCCTGGGCCTGAAGCACAACGTGCGCAACATCGATGAGGCCATCAAGCAGGCCAAGCGCGAAGGCTACGAGTGGGTTCTCGTCGATACACCGCCGAACAAGTCCGCCATCGTGGCCGAGGCGATCAAGCAGGCGACCCTCGTGATCGTTCCGACCCGCGCAAGCCTGTTCGACATCGCTGCCTTGCAAGATACGGTCGCCATCGCCCGCGAGCATCGCAAGCCCTATGCCGCTGTGATCAATGCAGCACCGGCCAAGCATGGCGATGCCGAGGCCCATGTGGTTGCCGATGCGCGCGGGGCCCTGAACGCGCTTCAGGTTCCGGTCTGGGCCGGCCAGATCACCCATCGTCCGGAGCTGACTCTCTCCCTCGCAACGGGCGAGGGGGCTCGGGAATACGATGCGAATTCCCAAGGGGCCGATGAAATTGGCCGCCTCTGGACGGCGCTCGAGCGTTCGCTCAACGCTATCCACAACACCTACAAGAAGGCTGGCTCGTCTCGCGCCGCGTAGGTATCGGGTTCCATTTCAGTAAAAAGGGCGGCTCAAGGGCCGCCCTTTTTGCTCGCCATTGTTGGGTCCATCGCACCTGCCGTGCCGCGTCATGGCCTTACCTGTTGCGGTCATCCTCGCTTACAGAACCACCACGCCATGAAGACGTCATGCCCGGCACGAGGCCGGGCATGACGGGGAGGGGATGAACGGGGATCCGCGCGTAAACTGATTACGCTGCGTCGAGAGCCTGATTGAGGTCGTCGATCAGGTCCTGCGTGTCTTCGAGGCCGATGGAGAGGCGCACCACCTCGGGGCCCGCTCCGGCCTGTGTCTTCTGCTCGTCCGTCAGCTGGCGGTGAGTGGTCGAGGCCGGGTGGATCACGAGAGACCGGGTATCGCCGATATTCGCCAGGTGCGAGAACAGCTTGAGGTTCGAGACGAGCTTCACGCCGGCCTCGTAGCCGCCCTTGAGACCGAAAGTGAACACAGCGCCGGCGCCCTTCGGGCAGTACTGCTTGGCGAGGTTGTGATAGCGGTCCGAGCGCAGGCCCGGATAGCTGACCCAGGACACCTTGCTGTGGCCCTCCAGATGTTCCGCGACGGTCAGGGCATTGTCCGAGTGACGCTGCATGCGCAGCGGCAGGGTCTCGATACCGTTGAGGATCAGGAAGGCGTTGAAGGGCGAAAGGGCCGGTCCGAGGTCGCGCAGGCCGAGCACGCGGCAGGCGATGGCGAAGCCGAAATTTCCGAAGGTCTCGCCCAGCACCATGCCGGCATATTCCGGCCGTGGCTTGGACAGCATGGGATAGCGGTCGTCGCCCGCGAAGTTGAACGAGCCCCCGTCGACGATCAGGCCACCGACCGAGTTGCCGTGGCCGCCGAGGAATTTCGTGGCCGAGTGGACGATGATGTCCGCACCGTGCTCGAAGGGGCGGATCAGGTAGGGAGACGCCATCGTGTTGTCGACGATGAACGGAACCCGATGCTTCTTGGCGATGGCCGCAATGGCCTGGAGGTCGACGATCACGCCGCCGGGATTGGCGATGGATTCGACGAAGATCGCCTTGGTCTTCGGCGTAATGGCCGCCTCGAAGGAGGACGGATCGTCCGAATCGGCCCAGACCACGTTCCAGCCGAAATTCTTGTAGGCGTGGTTGAACTGGTTGATCGAACCGCCATAGAGTTTTTTGGCCGCAATGAACTCGTCACCGGGTTGGAGCAGAGTGTGGAAGGTCAGGAACTCGGCTGCGTGGCCGGAAGCCACTGCGAGAGCCGCCGTTCCGCCTTCGAGTGCGGCCACGCGCTCCTCCAGGACGGCGCAGGTCGGATTGCCGATGCGGGAATAGATGTTTCCGAACGCCTGAAGGCCGAAGAGCGATGCGGCGTGGTCCACGTCGTCGAAGACGAAGGATGTGGTCTGATAGATCGGCGTCGCGCGGGCACCGGTCGCAGCATCGGGAGCCGCCCCGGCATGGATGGCGAGCGTGTTGAAGCCTGGCAGACGGTCGGTCATGGTTGGGCGTTCCTTCAGGAAATGAGTGCGTTCTATTTAAAGAACGTATCGTTCGTCCGTCAAGGAGGGTGTTGTGTCCGCAATGACCTGTCTCGATTTCCCCTGAGGAGAGGGCGCAGCCTGGGTCCCAGCACGTCCCGTGTTTTTTGGGAGTTTTTTCGGGATACCGGTCGAGGTGGCTCTCCAACTCGGAGGTAACCGATGTCCTTCGTATATCTCTGTCAAAGAGCCAGCACCTTGGGGCCCGCAGCTTGCGCTGCGAGCCTTTCAGGGGTCGAGGGAGGCGCGACGGGCAGCCCGGCTCGCTTGAGTGAGAAATGGAAGAGCCGAACTGCTCCTCGCGCACGGTTCTTTTAGGCGTTTCGACTTGGACCAGCACAGGGCTGCCAAGGGCCTCCCGGCGCCGGCTGCGTGACCGGCGGACAGGACCGTGCCGGATCCCACAMCKTGCGACGCCTCGCGAAGCGCGCCCCTCGTCGGATCAGGCTGTGCAACGATATAGCCAAGGTTGCAGCATCTGTCAAGAACAAAGTGAGAACATAACATCGCTCTCACCCTCCGGCCTCATCCTGAGGAGGTCACGTCAATGACCGTCTCGAAGGAGGCTCCAGTACGCGCAGGATGATCCTTCGAGACGCAGCTGCGCTGCTCCTCAGGATGAGGCCGGAGGGTTTGGGAGAGAAGGCGTGGATGGCCG
>NZ_JBFRGW010000037.1:0-40895 GCF_052115545.1 Microvirga sp. 2MCAF35 | reverse complement strand
ACTGAGCGGCCTTGCGCCGTCAGCACATCAACCTGCCGCAACTTCGCGACAATCTCTTCAGCCGTGTGTCTCTTCCTGGGCATTCTCTCGTCCTCCAAATGGCAAAAAGCCATACATCAGGGAGGACCACTTCAAAGGGGGCAGGCCAGTGGCGCTGTCGCTGCCATCATGGGGCAGGGGCACCCGTTGCTGCGGCTTGGCCGTGGCTTTGTAGGGGCGCTCGTATCGCTCAATCTGACACCGGCCGTCTCGCCGTTTGCCGAGGCGACCTTTGAGCATGTTTCAGGTTGGTTGCTGACCACTCCGCTCGATCTCGACATCCAAAGCGTCTCTGGCGCAACGGGCTTCCTGCTCGGGGTGTGCGGGATGGTGCTGGCGCAAGCCTGCGTCGACACCGTCAAGAGCATCGGGCGGCAGATCCCGGCATTGATCGTGAAATGGTTGGGGGGACCGGCGAAGCCGGCTCCTTGACCCTGCAAGCTCTCCCGCCGTTGGCGTTCGGCGGGGGAGGATGCCCTTCTTGGGCGTTTCCTCCCAAACTGGCCCCTCTCTCGCTTCGGCGGGGGAGGGGCCTTTTTTGCGTTTAAGGTCTGCCTTTGAGCTCAGGCAGGATGTTGATCCGGGTCGGCTTCACCTTGAGCACTTTCTCGCATCCCCGGATCTGCTCGGAATAGTTCTCAGCCCATGTCGAAGCATTGCGGCGATCCCCATAGGCCAGGATCGAGGCTGCGGTCGCGAGGCTGCGGGCGGCGCCCTCGCAATCATCGTAGCGGTCCTCGAGATGCGAGGCATCGACCCGGGCCTTAAGCTCGTCGGACTTCTCATGGAGACCTTTGGGGAATCCGATAGTGGCCAGGATGGCGTTCTCGGCCGTCACGGTGGCCTTGTAGAACTCCAGGGCGTCATCCCGTGGAGCGGCAGAAACTGATGCCGATGCGATCAGCAGTAAGGCCGTGAATGGAATAGTGCGGTACATGTTTCCCTCCAAGAATGGGAAACATAGTCACGCTTAACATCCGCTGACAATTGCAGGTTCAAGATGTTCAAAGATTAATGAAAACCGTGCAACAGAACGTGCAACATTTTTGGCGGGCTAAAATCAAAAATCCTTGTCTAGCAACGACTTCTGGCAAGCTCTTTTAAGAAGTGGCGGAGGGAGCGGGATTCGAACCCGCGATACGGTTTCCCGTATACACACTTTCCAGGCGTGCGCCTTCAACCACTCGGCCACCCCTCCGGCATGAGCCTCTCGAGGCTCCAGGAACCCTGGCCTCGTCGCGCGGGACGGGCCGGTCAGGTTCTCCGCGTTCTTGTCAGCGGAGCGCCCGTGTATCGCCAAACCGGGGGGAAAGGCAAGACCGAACTTGTGACTAATTAGCCGGAATCGCCTTTGCCATTGCGACAAAACGCTCTAGATAATCCCCTCTGTTCATAGAGGTATCCTTCCTTGAAGTTCCTAGCGCGTAGCCTCGGCCTTCTTCTCATCGCAGCGGGATTTGTCGGACTGGTGATCGACGGCACACGGTCCATCGTCAACGATGCTATATCGTTCGGATCCATCGGAAAGGTGGCGGGTCTTCTGTCGCCCAACGGGCTGGCCAACCTGGAGGGCAGCATCGCGCAGCGCGGTTATCCCTGGCTGTGGGATCCGATCGCGACTTACGTCCTGCAGATGCCCGCCTCGGTCACGGCCTTCCTGGTGGGGGCGCTGCTGATGTGGATCGGACAGAAGCCCCTGGAGCCGATCGGCTATCTCGCCGGCCGCTGAGCCCGTTTTTCACGGGAAGGTGACGGCGGGGCTCTCCCGCAAACGCACGGGAATGCTTACATCAGCGAGGTCACGCGAGGGACCTCCATGTTCAGCTTCCGCAAAAAACTCGACCTGCCGAATGCCGCCGAGGCTCTGCCGGGCCGCACCAGCCCGATCCCGACGGCCGAGAAGCATTTCATCAACCACCGCTCCATCCAGCCGCCCTATCCCGAGGGGATGGAGAAGGCCGTGTTCGGCCTCGGCTGCTTCTGGGGCGCCGAGCGCAAGTTCTGGCAGCTGGGCGACGGCATCTGGATCACTGCCGCGGGCTATGCCGCCGGCGTCACGCCGAACCCGACCTACGAGGAGGTCTGCTCCGGCCTGACCGGGCACAACGAGGTCGTACTGGTGGTCTACGACCCGAAGGTGATCTCCTACGAGACCCTGCTGAAGACCTTCTGGGAGAACCACGATCCGACCCAGGGCATGCGCCAGGGCAACGATATGGGCACCCAGTACCGCTCCGGGATCTATGTGTTCGACGAGGCGCAGAGGAAGGCCGCCGAGGCCTCCAAGGCCGCTTACGGCGAGGCTCTTATGGCCAAAGGCTATGGGACGATCACGACCGAAATCCTCGATGCGGGGCCGTTCTACTTCGCCGAGGATTATCACCAGCAATACCTGGCCAAGAACCCGAACGGCTATTGCGGCCTGGGCGGCACGGGCGTGTCGTGCCAGATCGGCGTCGGCGTCGCGGCCGAGTAAGCACAGCCTCTTTCCAAAGGCGCGAAGGAGCGGCCTGTGTCCATCCGGACGCAGGCCGTCTCCGTTTTAAGCCACCGTCAGGGCGCCTCGAGAACGCCGCGGCACTCGTTGGGCAATTGCGCCAGGGTCAGGGGCGGACGGGGCTTGCCGGGCTTCGGATGGAGCATCTGGGGCGTGAACCAGGCATTGAGCTCCGCGCCGCAGCCGTCGCCGCCTGGCGGCGGGTCCTGATCGGAGCAGTTCGCATCGCCGGCCGGGCAGGCGAGACGGATATGGAAATGGTAGTTGTGGCCCCAGATCGGCCGCACCTTCGTCAGCCAGGAGCGGTCCGATCCCGCCTCGCGGCAGAGAGCCCGCTTGATCGCCGGGTTCACGAAGACCCGGGCGACGCCCCGTTCCTGGGCGGCCGCGCGGATGAGCGCGGTATGCTGTGGCGTCCACTTGTCCTGATCGATGTCGAGCAGGTCGTCGCGCACCACGTTGGTGGCCGACATTTCCTCCCGCTCGGCCCGCGAGAGGCGGCGGTTCGGCATGGGCGTGAGCCAGATATCCGCATCGAGGCCGATCTGGTGCGAGGCATGGCCCGTGATCATCGGCCCGCCGCGCGGCTGCGAGATGTCGCCGATGAGAAGGCCCGGCCATCCGTTGACGCTGGGAAGACGGGCCGCGAACCGCTGCAGGAATCCGATCATCTGCGGATTGCCCCAGTTGCGGTTGCGGGACAGGCGCATGACCTGCCAGTTGTCCCCGTCGATCGGGATTGCGGCCGCGCCTGCGACGCATCCCCGGGCATAGCCGCCGATGGAGCGGGAGCGAAGATCGGCCGGCGTCGTCCGCCGCCCGAAGAGTTCCTTCGCGGCGAGTTTGGGATCATTGGGGTTGGCGAGCGGCGGCAGCGGCTTCGGGTCGAGGGTGCCCTTGTCCTGGGCGGCGGCGGAGCCGCCGGCGAGTAGAGCGAGCGTGAGGGCGAGAGAGCGAATCGGGATCATGCGGCAAGGCTAGCCTGTGGGCGTCGAGTTCGGAACGGACCGGATGCGGCCATCTTGTCGCTCTTTCGAAATGGGGCGTGCTGAAGGATCACACGTCATGGCCGGACATGTCCCGGCCATCCCGATAAGGCGGGGCTCGGCGTCCCATGCCATCGGGATCACCGGCACAAGGCCGGTGATGACGTAGGCGGATGTCATCCCCGGCGCACGCAGTGCGGGAAGGGGATCCACGATCAGGCGTCCAGCTATGGATCCCCTTCCCCTCCGCTGCGCTTCGGCCGGGAATGACACCGGGGACGCTTTTCCGATCGTCATCGCCGGCATGGAGCCTGTGAGGACGTGGAATAAACCCGCGTCGCGATCCTCAATGCCTCGGCTGCGGACGCCCTTCGCTCGGGCCGCGCTGGCTGATGTGGCCGGGACCGAACGTGCGCTTGTCGTGACCGTTCCCGCTGCGGCGCATGGTGGGCTGGTAGCGCGGTGTCGGGCGCTTGGCGCGCTTCGGACGCCGGCTCGCCGTCAGGGACGGCAGGAACAGGGCCGCGATCCCGGCCGCGACGCCGGCCAGAACGGCGGCGGTCGTGAAGGGATGCAGCTGCGCTTCGAGGAGCAGGCTCGTCTTGCGGGGCTCGCCGGGCAGGGACGAATACATGTCGCCGTCCTGTCGGGCACGATAGAGGTTGTCGCGCATTCCCGGACGTTCGGGATGATCCGTGGTCTGCGACGCATAGCCCGTCCATTCCATCGCCTTGTCGATGAGGTGCGGCGCGACCTTGCCCATGGCGCCGATGACCCAGCCGCCGAACCCGATGGTGATCTCGCGGCGGTGATGTTCGGCCGCGTACACGATGGCCCTGGCGACGAGGTGCGGATCATAGGACGGCGGCGGAACGGCATTCTCCCGGTCGAGATAATTGCGGGCATGCTCGACGTAAGGCGTGTCGATGGAGGACGGCTTGATGAGCGTGACCGAGATCGGCGCTTCCTGGTTCGCAAGCTCCATGCGCAGGCCGTCCGTGAAAGCCTTCACCGCATGCTTGGCCGCGGAATACTGGGTCTGCAGGATCATGGTCCGCTCGGACAGGACGCTCCCCACATTCACGATGGTGCCGCCTCGTCCGCGCAGGTGTTCGGCGGCAATCATCGAGCCGTTGACGACACCCCAGTAGTTCACGTCGAAGAGTTGGCGCTGGTCTTCCATCGGGATGTCGGTGAGATTGCCGTAGAGGGCCACCGCGGCATCGTTCACCCAGGTGTCGAAGCCGCCGAAGGTCTCGATGGCCGTGCGCGACACCCGCTCCAGATCCTCGCGCTTGCTGACATCGGCAGCGACCGCGATCGCACGCGTTCTCCCGTGGCTGAGTTCGTCGGCGATCTTGCGCAGGGCATCCTCGTTCCGGGCAACCAGGACAAGGCCCTTGGCTCCGCGTTCGGCGAACAGATGGGCCGTCGCAAGTCCGATGCCGCTCGATGCGCCGGTGACGACGACGACCTGGTCCTCAACCGGCTTCTGGCGAACCGCCATGGCACTCTCCTTCAAATCCTCAAGTTTCGTAAACGTGGGTCAACGTGAGGTCGGGGAGGGGGTTCCTACGGCAGCGCTTGTCCTTGGCTACCGGTCATATGGCCGCTGCGCCACGGGGAGCTTCAGAGGCGCTCTCGAGAATTGACGCATCGGATGAGCTCCAGGATAGGAGCCCGCTGGTGCTCCATCGAGATCGCAAAAGTCTTGGAAAGCTTGGAGTTCAGGCTCCGAACCGGAACCTGCTTTTCGACCCGAGCGTTGCCTTGGGGCATCGTGCGGAAAGATGGATCCGTTTTCGCTGCCGCGGCCCTCCGGGTCCGCGTCGACGATGCTCCGATTTGAATATGAAGCATCGGATTTGACCCGAACGCCGGGTCCGCTTTTGGGTCCGATGCCTTGGATCTCACACAGGAAGGGAGCGCAGTGATGGAGACGACGGCACAGAGCAGCGACGTTCGCGAAACTCACAGCCTGATCGCCAGCGACAAGGTCGAAGGAACGCCAGTACGCCGCACGGACGGCGAGAAGATCGGAACCATCGAGCGGGTGATGATCGAGAAGCGATCCGGCAAGGTCGCCTATGCGGTCATGAGCTTTGGCGGCTTCATGGGGCTCGGCGAGGAATACTACACGCTTCCCTGGAGTGTCCTGAAGTACAATACGGAGCTCGATGCCTATGAGCTGAACCTCTCCGAGGATCAGCTGCGCGGGGCGCCCCGCCGCAGCGCGGAAGGTCATGACGCCTCGTACGATCGCGAATGGGAAGAGCACGTCCACCGCTACTACAACGCCACGCCCTATTGGGGTGGCAGCGACCCGATGAGCACGGGTCGGTAAGCCGGTCTACACCCCGTCAAAACAAAATCGCCCGGCTTTCGCCGGGCGATTTTCTATGCGCAGGCGCCGGACGATAGGAGGGGGCCTATCCCGGCGCTTGCGGCATGCGTCTTAGCGCTTGCGCGACTTCGACGGGCTCTTGCGAGCGCTCGAGGACCGCTTCGCGACCTTGGCCGACTTCTTCGTGGCGGAGGTCCGGCTCGAAGCGGCCGCGGCGCGCTTCGTGGTGGACTTGGCGGCGCTGCGCGACTTCGCAGGCGACTTTGCCGCGCTGCGGCTGGTGCTGCGAGCAGCCGTCTTCCGAGCCGTGGTCGAACGGGCCGAAGTCGAACGGGCCGAAGTCGAACGAGCCGTCGACTTCTTCGCAGCCGACTTGGCCGGAGCCTTCCGAGCGGTGGTCTTCTTGGCGACTGCCTTCCTGGCAGTGGTCTTCTTCGCTGCCGACTTGGCCGACGAACGGGCCGTGGTCTTCTTGGCAGCGGACTTCGCCGTGGTCTTCTTGGCGACAGCCTTCTTGGCAGTGGTCTTCTTCGCACCGGACCTGGCCGAAGATTTTGCGGCCGACCGCGAGGTCGACTTCGCAGCCGTCTTCTTGGCCGTCGTCTTCTTGGCAGTGGTCTTCTTGGCAGCGGCCTTTTTCGTGCCGGCCTTCTTGGCGGTGCTCGTCGAGCTGCGGCGCGCGCTGCTCTTCTTAGCGGTCTTCTTGGTGCTGGTCGCACCGGTGTCACCCGTGAACAGCATCGTCAGCGGGTTCTTGGTATCTGTCGGCATTGCCGCCTCCTTCAAGGGCCTTCGCGTGCAACCGTCACGCTTGCAAGGCAACGTCGTTATACCAAGGGGGTTCCGATTATCGAAAAGTGTAGACAGTAGAACGCTCACTTTTTCTGTGGATATTTTGACCGGCAAGTCTCTCTGCTCTTGCAGATCCAAGACTCAATATCGGGTTCAAGATGAGGCAGTTAGTGTCTCTTCTTCAATGCCGACGACATCGTTCTTCATGAATGAACGCTATCGTGACGTTTTAGAAAGCCATTTAATATCAGCATCTTAGATCAATAATAAAGAAGACGTTAAACGTCCGTTGAGTATTCGCTCGTGTTCAGGAGCGTTCAACGTCACGGTCTAAAACCTCTTCACTTGGAGAGGGTCGAAAACGGTTCCCGAGCCCGTCGGAGACATCGCGCACGAACAGCCAAAAAAATCGACCTGCGGAGTCGGAAACAGGCCCGCATGTCGCCGCACGAGTCGAGAATCACGAGTCGTGACTCGTGCATGAGGTGGTGGTCGGATCCTCCCTCGCTGCTGTTCTCGCGTTCGCGCATCGTGTGCGCCTTGGTCGCTGCAGGTCACATGACGAAGGAGGCTTCACGCCATCGCCGAGGCAGGTTAAGCGAGAAAGCCTCACATCGGTTGGACCGCCTTGCCCCATCGCAGCATCCTCGCCGTCGTCCTCTGGATGAGCGGCGCGCTCCTCTCCTTCTCGGCCACCGCCATCGCGGTGCGCACGCTTGCGCCCACCTTCTCGATCTTCGAGATGCTGGCCGTGCGCAACGCCGCCGGCGTCCTGATCCTGCTGGCGCTCGCGCTTCTCAAGCCGGAGCTGCGGCCCGGTCTGAAGCCGCGTCGCTTCCCGCTGCATCTGGCGCGCAACGTCCTGCATTTCCTCGGCACCGACGGGTGGGCTTTCGCCCTCACGCTCCTGCCGCTCGCGACGGTCTTCGCCATCGAATTCACCACGCCGGCCTGGGTCGCCCTGCTGGCCATTCCGCTGCTCAAGGAGCAGATGACGCGCGGCCGTCTCGTTGCCATCGTGCTCGGCTTCGTGGGCATTCTCGTGATCCTGCGTCCGGGGCTGGAAACCTTGCAGCCGGCCAGTTTCCTCATGCTCGGCGTCGCGTTCAGCTTCGCCCTCGTGGCGATCATGACCAAGCGCCTCACGATGACGGAGAGCACCTTCTCGATCCTGTTTTTCATGAACCTGCTGCAGCTGCCCATGAACCTCGCGGGCGTGAGCCGGGCCTTCTGGCTCCAGGTGCAGCCGTCGCACGCGCTCGGCCTCATCGGCATCAGCGTCGGCGGCCTGCTCTCGCATTACTGCCTGACCAATGCCTACCGGCGGGGCGACGCCACCATGGTCGTGCCGCTAGACTTCATGCGCATCCCTCTGATCGCCTTCGTCGGCTGGCAGTTCTACGGCGAGGCGCTCGATCCTTATGTCTTCCTCGGCAGCGGGATCATCATCCTGGGTCTGCTCTACTCCCTGCATCGCGAGGCGAAATCCGCATGACCTGGTCGCCGCAACAGGACGCCGCCCTGAAAGCCGTCGCCGAGTGGCTGCGCCGCGGAGACCAGCCGGTGTTTCGTCTCTTCGGCTATGCCGGCACGGGCAAGACGACGCTCGCCAAGCACATCGCCGAGAACGTGGATGGCGAGGTGGCTTTCGGCGCCTATACGGGCAAGGCCGCGCTCGTGCTGCGCACCAAGGGCTGCACCGATGCGTCCACGATTCATTCGATGATCTACCGCTCGCGGGAGTCCGACGAGAACGGTCCGCAATTCGTGCTCAACCGCCAGAGCCCGGCCTCCAAGGCCGACCTCATCATCATCGACGAATGCTCCATGGTGGACGAGGAGTTGGGGCGCGATCTCCTGTCCTTCGGTCAGCCGGTTCTCGTGCTCGGCGACCCGGCGCAGTTGCCGCCGGTGAAGGGCGGCGGCTTCTTCACGGAAGGCGAGCCCGACGTGATGCTCACGGAAGTCCACCGGCAGGCCAAGGACAATCCCATCATCCACCTGTCGATGCAGGTTCGCGAAGGGGGGCGGCTGGAGCCGGGGACCTATGGCGAGAGCCGCATCATCCGCCGCCGCGAGATCGATGCCACGGCCGTCATGTCGGCCGACCAGGTGCTGGTCGGCCTCAACAAGACCCGGCGCCTCTACAACACGCGCCTGCGCGAATTGAACGGCTATCGCGATCCCATGCCGGCTGCGGGCGAGAAGCTCGTCTGCCTGCGCAACGACAAGACCAAGGGGCTGCTCAACGGCGGCACCTGGAGCATCCAGGCTTTGCGCGGCATCCGCAACGACTTCATCCGCATGGACGTGCTGCCCGACGACGATGCCCGCCGCCGCTCCGTCGAGGTCGCCGTGCACAAGGCCTTCTTCGAGGGAACGGAAGAGGAGGTGCCGTTCGTCCTGCGCAAGGAGTCGGACGAGTTCACCTACGGATATGCCCTGACCGTGCACAAGGCCCAGGGCTCGCAATGGGACGACCTCGTGCTCTTCGACGAGTCCTACGCCTTCCGCGAGCACCGCAGCCGCTGGCTCTACACGGCGCTCACCCGCGCGGCCGAGAAGGTGACGGTCGTCGTCTGACAGGAGATGCCAAGCATCTATCGGAAGCCTGCCCGGAACCGGAGCGGGCGCCGGCGCTTATTGTCTTCAGCTGAGCAGTATGAAGTCGAGGTGCCGATATGCTGAAATGGGCTCTGATCTTTCTCGTCGTGTCGCTGGTGGCCGGCGCGCTGGGTTTCACGGGAGTCGCGTCCGGCGCCAAGACCGTCGCCAAGGTCCTGTTCGGCCTGTTTCTCCTGGGCTTCGTGATCCTGATCCTCATCGCCTGGGGCGCGGGCGAGCTGATTTTCTGACGGCTTTGTCCGTTCGATCGGCCGCAGGTTCCAGGCCTTGCTCTGGAACCTACTCACGCATGCGCTGAACGCATGAAGTCCCTGCTTGGGAAGGCCTCCCTTCTTTCCCTTGGGGCGTTATAGGGGCGTCTCAACTATTCGTTTGAGTGCGTCGCGTTGAAACTTTCTGTCCCGTGTGCGCCCTGAAACGGAAACGAACGAAAGGGACGCTCATGAAACGTCGTGCATTCCTCCAGGCCGCCACCCTCGGTGCCGCCGCTGGAGCCGTCGCGAAACCTGCCATCGCCCAGTCGAACCCTGAAGTCCGCTGGCGCCTGACCTCGGCTTTCCCGAAATCCCTCGACACCCTGTTCGGCGGCGGCGAGACCTTCGCCAAGCTCGTCGCGGAAGCCACCGACGGCAAGTTCATCATCCAGACCTTCGCGCCCGGCGAGATCGTCGGCGCCCCGCAGGCGCTCGATGCCATCGGCGGCGGAACGGTCGAGATGGGCCATACCTGCTCCTACTACTACGTGGGCAAGGATCCGACCTTCGCCATCGGCACCACGCTGCCCTTCGGCCTCAACTCCCGCCAGACCAACGCGTGGCTCTATCATGGCAACGGCAATGCGCTGCTGAACGACTTCTACGCCAAGCACAACGTCTACGCTCTGCCGGCAGGCAACACGGGCGTGCAGATGGGCGGCTGGTTCCGGAAGGAGATCAAGACCGTTCAGGACCTTCAGGGCCTTAAGATGCGCATCGCCGGCCTCGCGGGTCAGATCATGGGCAAGCTCGGCGTCGTGCCGCAGCAGATCGCCGGCGGCGATCTCTATCCGTCCCTGGAGCGCGGCACCATCGATGCCGCCGAATGGGTCGCGCCCTACGACGACGAGAAGCTCGGCCTCAATAAGGTAGCGCCGTACTACTATTATCCTGGCTTCTGGGAGGGTGGCCCCGCCATCCATTTCTACATCAACCTGCAGAAATGGAACGAGCTGCCGAAGCACTACCAGGCTGCCGTCCAGGCGGCTGCGGGTTATGTGAACGTCGACACGCAGGCCAAGTACGACGCCAAGAATCCGGCCGCCCTGCGCAGCCTGATCGGCAACGGCGCGCAGCTGCGCCCCTTCTCGCAGGAGATCATGGAAGCGGCCTACAAGGCCGCCAACGAGGTCTATGACGAGATCTCGGCCAAGAACCCCGATTTCAAGAAGATCTACGACAGCTACAAGGCGTTCCGCGGCGAGGAATATCTCTGGTTCCAGGTGGCCGAATACGCCTTCGACACCTTCATGATACGCGCCCGCGCTCGCGGCTGATTGCAGGAAATGGGAGGCGGGTTTCGGCCCGCCTTTCCTTCCTGAGCGGCGACCGGCGCATCAGGGCCGATGACGTGCCGCCGGATTTCGAGGCAACCGTCGCAGTTCCACGGCGTTTCCATGAAGTAAGGGTGCGTTCCCCTCGGAGGGTCCTGTGGGCAACATGATGTGGCGGAGAGCATGGTTGGGCAGGCTCGCTCTTGTGGCAGGGCTTGCTGTGGCGCCCCTGGCGCAGGCCGCCAACGATCCGCTCGACGGGATCGGCGGGACCGAGGCGCTCCAAGCCCATTTCGACGCTGCCACGCACCAGACACAGGTCTCCGGCAAAGTCGCATCGGATCTCTGCTTCTCCTTCGCCTTGCCGGAGGAGTGGCGTCTCACGGAAATCGGCCTGAAAGCCACGGTCTCGAATGCCGATCTCTCGATCGGTCTCCGCTCGGCCGATGAGCTTCGCGACCTGCCGCAGTTCGATCTCGCAATCCGCGATGCTAAAGCCCTGCAGCGGGAATACGAGCAGATGCTGGGACGGCCGGCGCAGTCGGTGTCCCTGTCCTCGGAGGCAGGGGCAACCCGGTGGTCCGCGACGTGGATCGATGCCAGCCTGCCGACGGCCTCGCATGCCATGACGGTCGAGACCCTGATCGTGCCGCTCTCGAGCGAATGGGTGCTCGAATTGTCCCTCTCAGGCGTGGAGAGCCGCGAGGCTTACGATGCTCTCGCGTGGCACCTTTTGACGCGATTGAAGGTGCAGGACAGGGCGGCCTGCCAAAGCTGACCTCTCCCAACCAGTACCGGTTGTTCGCTGTCCTTGACCTATAACGGATAGGCGAGGACCAGTGTCATGCAAGTATAAGGATCAGCCATGGACGTGATCATCTACCACAACCCGCAATGCGGAACCTCCCGCAACACCTTGGGACTGATCCGCAATGCCGGGCTCGAGCCGCACATCATCGAGTACCTGAAGACGCCACCGACGCGCCTTCTCCTGCGCCAGTTGATTGAGCGTATGGGGGTGAGCGTTCGCGACGTGATCCGCGAAAAGGGCACGCCTTATGCGGAGCTCGGGCTCGATGATCCTGCCCTGAGCGACGATCAGCTTCTCGAGGCGATGATTGCGCATCCGATCCTGATCAACCGGCCCATCGTGGTCACGCCCCGCGGCGTCAGGCTCTGCCGCCCGTCCGAGACCGTGATCGACATTCTGCCGCCGCAGCAGGGCGAGTTCGTCAAGGAAGACGGCGAGCCGGTCACCGATGCTTCCGGGCGACGCGTGGGCTTGGCGTAGAATCAATGGGAACAAGCCGCTCTTCCTTCGGTTCAGGGACAGGACAATCCCATCTGAAGGAAAGGCAGCACCATGGAGCTTCAAGGCAAGGTCGCGCTCGTGACGGGCGCGGGCTCCGGCATCGGAAAGGCAACGGCCCTGCGGTTCGCCCGTGAGGGCGCCATGGTCGGCGTGCTGAGCCACACCGACGATGAAATCCGCGGGGTCGCACAGGAGATCGAGCAGGCCGACGGCAAGGCCGTCGCATTGGTGGCCGACGTGGCGGATGAAGGGCAGATGCGCAAGGCAGTGGCCGATCTGGTGCAGGCGTTCGGCCGGCTCGACATCGTCTTCGCCAATGCGGGCATCAACGGCGTCTGGGCTCCCATCGACGAGCTTCAGCCTCAGGAATGGGACCGCACGATCAACACCAATCTGCGCGGCACCTATCTCACGCTCCATTATGCCGTGCCGCATCTGAAGAAGGCCGGGGGCTCGATCGTCATCACGGCTTCCATCAATGGATCGCGCACCTTCACGAGCGCCGGCGCGACCGCCTATTCCGCCACCAAGGCGGCCCAGGTCGCGATGGCGCAGATGCTGGCGGTCGAACTCGCCAAGCACAAGATCCGCGTGAATGTGGTCTGTCCCGGCAAGATCGACACCGAGATTTCCGACAACACGGACAAGCGCCATACCCAGGAGGCCGAGGTTCCAGCCGAGTACCCGGCCGGCTCGATCCCACTGACCGGCAAAGAGCCCGGGACGAGCGAGGAGGTTGCCGAACTCGTGCTCTTCCTGTCATCGGATCGTGCCCGCCACATTACGGGAACGCCGGTCTGGATCGATGGCGGGCAGTCGCTGCTCGTGTGAGCCCAAGTCTCTCGCTGGAGGCGCTCAATGCGCCTCCAGCCGCGTTCCGACGGGCACGACGGGCTCCGGAACGAAGTTTTCCTTGTCTTCGGAGGCAGGCGCGGTGCGCTGCAGGCTGCGATAAGCGCCCCAGATCGCCATGAGAGCCTGTGCTGTGATGACGACATAGAGAAGGCCGAGCCGTCCGAACTCCGTCATGGCCATGCCCGAGATCACCGGGCCGATGGTTGCGCCGATGCCTTGCAGGATCAGGAGGCCGCCGGCGGCGGCCACGAACTCGCCGGGCTTCACCATGTCGTTCACATGCGCCGTGACGATGCTGTAGGTCGGGATCACGCTGCCGCCGAAGATGGCGACATAGAGAAAGAGCAGCCAAACCGGCACCGTCGGCGGCACGAAGTGGATGAGCGCGAGAAAGATGGCCGCCGCCATCCCCGAGGCGCCGATGATCACATGGCGCCGGTCCATGCGGTCCGAGAGCCAGCCGAGAGGGTAGGTGGTTGCGAAGCCGCCCAGGGTGCCGCAGGCCATGAAGATGGCGATCTCCGCCGTATCGAGCCCCCGCTCCTGAGCCCAGATCGGGCCGAGCGCGAAGAACGAACTCGTGGTGATGCCGCAGAGAACCGCAGCCACCACGCCGAAGGGCGATTGCCTGTAGAGCCGCGTCAGGTTGATCTTCGTGTCGCTCACCGCGTGGGCCGGCGCGGATGCCCGCGACAGGGCCGTCGGCACGAGGGCGAGGCAGATGAGGATGGCGACGAAGCAGAATAGCCGGTAGCCGTTCGGATCGCCCGCGGGCAGGAGCATCTGTCCGCCGATCCCGGCAACGAGGCCCGTCATTCCATAAACGCTGAGAACCTGCCCGCGCGTCCGCGCATCGGCGGAGGCGTTGAGCCAGCTCTCGACGACGATGAACAAGCCGGCGAAGCAGAAGCCGGTCACCGCGCGCGCGGCGATCCAGACGGGCGGATTGATCACGAGCAGGTGCAGCAGGGCGGTCGAGGCGGCGATGGCCGCCAGCGCGGCAAAGGTCCGCGTATGGCCCACCTGCTGCATTACGCGCCCGGCGTAGAGCGAGCCCACCACGATCCCGCCCCAGAAGGCGGAGCCCACGGCGCCGATTTCGGTCGGCGTGAATTGCGCGATGCTCCCGCGCACGCTGAGCAGCGTGCCCTGCAAGGTATTGCCGATCTGCATGAGGGCGTAGCCGAAGAGAAGGGCGAAAAGCGTCGGCAGCGTGGCCCGCAGGGATGAAGGCATTGGCTCTCCTCTGTAAAGCGAAGTCCGGTGGCTTGAATGTGCGGGTTGCGAAAGGTCCAGCCGGCATGGACGTGCCGAAGCCCGGCGTCCGAGGACTCCGTTCCTTCAGCATCGACCATTTAGAGAGACCTTAGCCCCGTACGTGGGTTGAACTCGGGCTGCCGGATCGGGTTCCCGGCGGTGCCCTTGAGCCGCAGGAGAGCCGAAATCTCGTGGGCGTCAAAGAACCTTCGCCGCCATAACAAAAAGCGTGCCGGTAATGGCCGGCACGCTTTTCAAAACGTCTCGTGTGAGATGGAAACCGGGGATCAGTTGTCCATCTTCAGCGCCGCGATGAAGGCTTCCTGCGGGATGTCGACCTTGCCGAACTGGCGCATCCGCTTCTTGCCTTCCTTCTGCTTGTCGAGGAGCTTGCGCTTGCGCGAAGCGTCGCCGCCGTAGCACTTGGCGGTCACGTCCTTGCGCAGCGCCCGGATGGTTTCGCGGGCGATGATCTTGCCACCGATGGCCGCCTGAACCGGGATCTGGAACATGTGCGGCGGGATCAACTCTTTCAGCTTCTCGCACATAGCACGTCCACGGCCCTCGGCCCGGTCACGGTGGACCAGCATGGAGAGCGCGTCCACCGGCTCGGCGTTGACCAGCACCGACATCTTCACGAGATCGCCCTCGCGGTAATCGGAGATGTGGTAGTCGAAGGAAGCGTAGCCCTTCGAGATCGACTTCAGGCGATCGTAAAAATCGAACACCACTTCGTTCAGCGGCAGATCATAGACGACCATGGCGCGCTTGCCGACATAGTTGAGGTCGATCTGGATGCCGCGCCGCTCCTGGCACAGCTTGAGGACAGAACCGAGATAATCGTCGGGGGTGAGGATCGTGGCGCGGATCCACGGCTCTTCGATGGTCTCGATTTTCATCACGTCCGGCATGTCGGCCGGGTTGTGCAGCTCGATGGTCGAGCCATCGCGCAGCTTCAGGTGATACACCACGGACGGCGCGGTGGAGATGAGGTCGAGGTTGAATTCGCGTTCCAGGCGCTCCTGGATGATCTCGAGATGCAACAGGCCGAGGAAGCCGCAGCGGAAGCCGAAGCCCAGCGCGGCGGAGGTTTCCATCTCGTAGGAGAAGCTGGCGTCGTTCAGGCGCAGCTTGCCCATGGCGGCGCGCAGATTCTCGAACTCGGCGGCGTCCACGGGGAAGAGGCCGCAGAACACCACCGGCTGCACGGGCTTGAAGCCTGGAAGCGCTTCCGCCGTAGGCTTGCGGTCGTCGGTGATGGTATCGCCGACGCGGGTATCGGCCACTTCCTTGATCGAGGCGGTGAAGAAGCCGACCTCGCCCGGGCCGAGTTGGGCCATTTCCTGCATCTTCGGCGAGAACACGCCGACGCGGTCGAGGCTGTAGGAGGCGTTTGTCCCCATCATCTTGATGGTGGAGCCCTTCTTCATCGATCCGTCGATGATGCGCACGAGCACGACCACGCCGAGATAGGCATCGTACCAGGAATCGACCAGGAGAGCCTTGAGCGGCGCGTCCGGGTCGCCCTTTGGCGGCGGCAGCTTCTGGACGATGGCTTCCAGCACGCCCTCGATGTTGATGCCGGTTTTGGCCGAGATCGGCACCGCGTCCGAGGCGTCGATGCCGATCACCTCCTCGATCTGCTCCTTGATCCGGTCGGGATCGGCGGCGGGCAGGTCGATCTTGTTGAGGACGGGCACGATCTCGTGATTGGCGTCGATGGCCTGATAGACGTTGGCGAGCGTCTGCGCTTCCACGCCCTGCGACGCGTCCACCACCAGCAGCGAGCCCTCGCAGGCGGCAAGCGACCGGGAGACCTCGTAGGCGAAGTCCACGTGGCCAGGGGTGTCCATGAGGTTCAGGATATAGGTCTTGCCGTCCTGGGCCTTGTATTCCAGCCGGACGGTCTGGGCCTTGATGGTGATGCCGCGCTCGCGCTCGATGTCCATGTTGTCGAGCACCTGTTCCGTCATCTCACGGGCCGTCAGCGCCCCCGTGGCCTGGATCAGGCGGTCGGCGAGCGTCGACTTGCCGTGGTCGATATGGGCCACGATGGAGAAGTTGCGGATGTTGTCGAAGGTGCGAGCGGTCATAATACTGCAGATATAAGAATGTTCAGGTCGCAATAGCAGGGGCTGCCCCCAAAGCCAAGGGAGGCCGGGTATTCGACCGGTATCTGGGTGGGTAGGAGCGGAAAGCTCGGGCTTGGTGGCGAAGCCCGATGCTCCCTGCCGAGGCGAGCGCCGCCAGGTTCAAGCGTGCCGCAAGGAGCGACACACACAGACGTTAGGTCGCGCTTGCCGTCGACGGCAGGGTGGGATCAGCGAACGCACTCGACGGGGAGGCGCTCTCCCGTCTCCTCGATGAACTCCATGCGACATTTGAAACCGTTGATGATCTGGATTTCGCTCGGGACGACACCGGGAAAGCCATAGGGCGGCAGTCCATAGGGTGGCGAAACGGGAATGTTGCCCGTCGCGGTCGGGCCGGCGCATTGCACCGGGATGCGGGCTCCGCTGTTCCGGTCGAGAATAGTGCGGCAGGGTACGCCGTTGATGACCCGGATTTCATGGGGTGCGGCGTCTGGAAAAGGCGAATAGAGCGTTTCGCTACCCTGGGCCTGGGCAAAGCTGACGCTCCCAAACGTCATGAAGACTGTAATTGCGGCAACGGAAAGCGTCTTCACGGAAACCTCCCAGAGTTGAAGAGCAATGAGCTGCTCTTCCGGCAGAGGTTGACGCTTGGGAGATAGGAAGGATCGCGGCGAAGGCAACATGCCTCGAAAAGCTAGGGCACGCCTGTTCTTGCTCGCGTCAACGAGGCGAGCAAGCGCGGAGCCTGATGCCCGCGCCTGCCGGAAGAAGCGGAGCAATTACCGCGCAGCACACTCGACGGGAACGCGCTGGTCGGTGCCCTGGACCAGGACCGTGCGGCAGGGAACGCCGTTGATAACCCGGATTTCATGAGGGGCGGCCGTGGGGAAGGCGGAGGCCGGCGTGCCGGACACGGGCGCCTGACCGGCGGGAGCCATCAGAACGCTGCCGGTCGTCGTCGGATCCATGCCGATCATGCCGGCCGAGCTGGCGCACTGAACCGGGATGCGCGTGTTGCTTTCGCGGTCGAGAATGGTGCGGCAGGGCACGCCGTTGATCGTCTGGATTTCGTGCGGAGCGGCGTTCGGGAACGGAGAGCCCGGAGTGCCGCTGGCCTGAGCCTGGGCTTGGCCGAGGGTGCCGAGCATCATGAGACCGGCGCCGGCGATGATCGCTGCTGTCTTCAAGGAAACCTCCTCCATTGATGGGAACATAGGCCGCATTCGCGGACAGGAGGTTTAACGCCTCAGGCCAGGATGGTTCCCTGGCAGCATCACGTTATGTTGGCGGCGCCGAACCGGCGAAGGCCTTACCGTCCCCGTTCCAGGATGCGCGTGATTACCTTGGCGGTATAATCCACCATCGGGACGATGCGCGCATAGTTGAGGCGCGTCGGGCCGATAACGCCGAGAACCCCGACGATCTTCTGGCTGCCGTCACGGAAGGGGGCGGCGATCATCGAGGAGCCGGAGAGCGAAAAGAGCTTGTTCTCCGACCCGATGAAGATGCGCACGCCTTCGCCGCCCTCAGCACGGCTCAGGAGGTCGATCACGTCCGTCTGGGTTTCCAGGTCGGAGAAGAGCAGGCGAATACGCTCCAAGTCTTCCACCGCCTTCAGGTCGTCGAGGAGATTGGCCTGACCGCGCACGATGAGCTGGCGGGAATCTGCCGGTCCCACCGTGGTGGCAAGTCCCGCTTCGACGAGCCGGGCGGTGAGGACGTCGAGCTCACGCTCCATGTCCTCGCGGCGGGTCTGGATCTCGCGCTTGATGTCGCCGAGGGTCTTGCCCTGGATGCGGGCGTTGAGAAAATTGCCCGCCTCCACGAGGGCGCCGGCCGGCAGGCCCGCGGGCAAGTCGAGGAGGCGGTTCTCCACCGAGCCGTCCTCGGAGACGAGAACGACCAGGGCGCGGGTGGGGTCGAGCCGCACGAATTCGATGTGCCTCAGGCGGGCATTCGACTTCGAGGTCACCACGACGCCGGCGCCGCGAGAGACGCCTGACAGCAGGGCCGAGGCCTCGGCAAGGGCCGTTTCGAGGGTATGGCCAGAGGCGGCGGCGCGCATCTGCGCCTCGATGCGCGAGCGCTCCTCGGAGGTGACGTCGCCGATTTCCATCATGGCATCGACGAAGAAGCGCAGACCTGTTTCCGTCGGCAGGCGGCCGGCACTCGTGTGGGGTGCGAAGATCAGGCCCGCGCCTTCCAGGTCCGCCATCACGTTGCGGATCGAGGCGGGCGACAAGGTCATCGGCAGGATGCGCGAGAGATGGCGCGAACCCACGGGCTCTCCGGTCGTCAGATAGCTCTCGACGATCTGGCGGAAGATCTCACGGGAACGGTCGTTCAGCTCCGCGATGGAGCGGGTCTCCGAGAGATGGGGAAAAGGACCGGTTGGATGCATCCGAAGGGTTCTACGCTCTCACAATTCCACCCTGCAAGTCGATATTATGTGCGGATCGGACGCCCCTTAGGCAAGCCTTGCGCTTGCCTAATCGTCCTGGCCGCTTCAAACAGGCGGGAATCGCAAGAGCTTCAGGAGAATCCGCCATGCGTCCGTCCAACCGCGCCCCCGACGAACTGCGTCCCGTCACCCTGGAGCGGGGCGTCGCGCGCTATGCGGAAGGCTCCTGCTTGGTTTCCTTCGGCAACACGAAGGTGATCTGCACCGCATCCCTGGAAGAAAAGGGCCCGCCGTGGCTGCGCGGCACCGGACGCGGCTGGGTGACGGCGGAATATTCCATGCTGCCCCGCGCCACGCACGAGCGCACCCGCCGCGAGGTCAATTCCGGCAAGCCTTCGGGCCGCACCCAGGAAATCCAGCGCCTCATCGGTCGGTCGCTCCGCGCGGTCGTCAACCTGCCGGCCATCGGCGAGAAGCAGATCGTCGTCGATTGCGACGTGATTCAGGCCGACGGCGGCACCCGCACGGCGTCCATCACCGGGGCCTGGGTGGCGCTGCACGAATGCTTCACCTGGATGCAGAATCGCTCGATCATCTCGATCAACCCCCTGCGTGAGCCCGTCGCGGCCATTTCCTGCGGCATCTACAAGGGGCAGCCGGTTCTCGATCTCGATTATGCGGAGGATTCCGCCGCCGAGACAGACGCGAATTTCGTGATCACGGGGTCGGGCGGCATCGTCGAGGTGCAGGGCACGGCCGAGGGCAAGCCCTTCTCCGAGGAGGAGCTCCTGAGCCTGCTGCGGCTTGCCAAGGCCGGCGTGGCGCAGCTGGTGGACCTTCAGAAGAAAGCCGTCGCATGAGCACCCGTCGCCCCTTGGCCGGCAAGGTCGTCATCGCCACCCACAATGCCGGCAAACTGCGCGAGATGCAGGAGCTTCTGGCTCCTTTCGGTATCGAGGCCGTCTCGGCGGGCGAGCTCGGATTGCCCGTTCCCGACGAGACGGGGCACATGTTCGCCGAGAATGCCGCCATCAAGGCCCATGCGGCGGCAAAGGCCACCGGCCTGCCGGCATTCTCGGATGATTCCGGCCTGTGCGTGGATGCCCTGGATGGAGCGCCCGGCCTCTTCACGGCCGATTGGGCCGGACCGAAGAGGGATTTTCATGCCGCCATGGAGCGGGTGGAGCGCGAGCTTTCGAAGCGCGAGGCGACGGATCGTAGGGCCCATTTCGTCTCCGCCCTCGTCATTGCCTGGCCCGACGGGCATGAGGAACTGTTCGAGGGGCGGGTCTTCGGCCAAGTGGTCTGGCCTCCGCGCGGCGACAAGGGCTTCGGCTACGACCCCATGTTCCAGCCGGACGGCTTCACCGAGACCTTCGGGGAAATCTCGTCTGAGGAGAAGCACGGCGTCGACTGGTCGAAGCCCGAGCCGGAAGGCCTCTCTCACCGCGCGCGCGCCTTCGTGAAGCTGGCCGCTGGGTGCCTCAGGAAGGCCTGAGGCACCCAGCCCTATAGGAGGTACGCCTTCGCACAAGCGGTCTCTCGACTGACCCCACGGATTCGGCTATAGCGCTGTAATGTGACATAGTTACAGATATCATCTGTGGGGAAGGTCGAGATCCATGGCGCTCATTCGAATCGGAGACGAAATACAAATCGGCGGCGATATGCCCCAATCGGAATACGGGGTCACCGGATCCTCCGTGGCTGCGCTGCCAAATGGTGGATGGGTCGTCGTATGGTCCGCAGAAGTTGATTTTAGAACGGTCATTCTCGCACAGGTATTCAACCATCTCGGCGTCGCTTACGGCCCGGCTGAGAAAGTCAATCAACACCTACAAGTAAGCAGCACTCCTCACCCTGTCGTAACAGTTCTCAACGACGGGAGCTGGGTTGTGACCTGGGCGGATCTCACCGACGCTGGAGATACCATCTACCAAGGCCACTTCGCTGGTATCGCCCCACCCCAATTGTCTCTCAGTGGGGGCTCGATTGCAGAGGCAGCCGTAACAGGCGCTCTCATCGGCAACCTATCGCTGGTCAACGCAAATCAAACCGATACCGGCACCATCCAATACCAATTACTCGACGACGCCGGTGGCCGCTTCGTACTCGAAGGATCGCAGCTCAAGGTCCGCGACGGCCTCAAGCTCGATTACGAGCAGGCGGCGAGCCACACGATTACCGTAAAGGTTGTTGGGAGCACCGGGTTCTCCCACACGCAGGCCCTGACGGTGCAGGTCGGCGATGTCGTCCGTGAAAACGTGACCGGAAACGATTTTGCCCATTACCTCGTGGGCGGCGCCGATATCGATATTTTCAGCGGCATGGGCGGCAACGATACCCTCAGTGGCGGCGACGGCAAGGACACCCTGACGGGTGGGGCCGGCAAGGACGTGTTCGTGTTCAACACCAAGCCGAACAAGAAAACGAACGTCGACACCATCAAGGATTTCCGCGCCAAGGATGACGATATCTGGCTCGACGACGTGGTGTTCAAAGGGCTCGGCAAGGCCGGTACCATGGTGGCCCCCAAGAAGATGGCGGCCAAGGCCTTCTATGCCGGCTCCAAGGCTCACGATAACGACGACCGGATCATCTTCGACAAGGGCAAAGGCGTTCTCTACTACGACCCGGACGGAGATGGCGCCAAGGCGCAGATCGCCATCGCCAAGCTGCCCAAGAAAGCCCTGGGCGCAGGCGACTTCTTCGTTATCTGAGCGATCGGTACGAATCTCGTAAAATGCGAGTTGGAGCGCCCTTTGGGGCGCTCCATTCATTTGGGCAGAGAGACCAATCAGGCGTTCGTCGTGCCGTTGCCGCGGCGCTTGGCCATGTAGGCGTCGAACTCCTCGCGATCCTTGGCCCGCTTCAGCTCCTCGACGAAGTTGCGGAAGTCGCGGGCCTCCTCGTCGAGCTTGCGGCGCTCCGCTTCGAGGCGTTCCAGCTCGCTGCGGCGGTACTCGTCGAAGGCCGCATTGCCCGTGCTGGCGAACCCGCTGAAACCGGCAGGGCCGCGCGAGGCGAAGAAATCGTCGCGTGCGCGACCGAAGGTGTCGCGGAGGAAGGCCTTGGCCTCATCGTATTTCGGATAACCACACATTTTCCATACCAGATAGGCCAGCGCGAGCGGCCAGACGAAGATGAAGCCCAGAATGATGCCGGCGATCTCCAGACCGCGTCCGGGCCTGCGCCCGCAGCGGCGGTGTTGAGCGCCGTTGTTCCAGGGGCCCGCATGCGGGCCCGCGTTCCAGGCGGCGGAGGCAGAGTCAGACATTGGAGGTCCCTATGTTAATGATAACAACATTAACATGCGATTGGATCTCGGCGCTTTCAAGAGAGGTTTCCTCGATTATTTCGCCGGGGTGCCGGAGCGCTCCTTCAGGGCGCCATGGACCAGGGCCAGCACGCCGGCCCGGAGCAGTTCGTACTTGTCCGGCAGTCCGGGACCCTTGGGCAGCTGGCCGGCGGCATCGAGCGTGGCGATCCCGTGGGAGAGCGCCCAGACTTCAATGGCGATGAAGCGTACATCGACGCTCTGGAAGCCTTCCGGAAACGTCTGCGACAGCGCTTGGACCAGGAAATCGAAGGCGTTGCCGACGGGCTTGCCGCCGCTCTGGATGCTCTTGGCCCAGAACGGGCCGCAGGAAGCCTCCCCCTCGGCGGGCTTGGCCGAGAACATGGCGGTGTAGAAGCCCGGCTCCTGCTCGGCGAAAGCGAGATAAGCCTCGCCCATCCGGGTGAAGCGCTCCAGCGCCGTTCCCTCGCTCTGAAGGGCCCGTCCGAGCCGCTTCGCGAGCTCGTCGTACCCGCGGAAGGCGACCTCGGCCACCAGGGCGTCCCGACCGCGGAAATGGCGATAGAGGGCCGCAGGCGTCACACCCACGAGCTTGGCCGCGTCAGCCAGGGTGAACCCCCCGATTCCCCGCTCGGCAATGAAGCGCTGCGCCGCCTCGATGAGCGCTTCCTTCAGATTGCCGTGGTGATAGCCCTGCCTGTCGAACGGGCCGCGCCAATGCCGCATGGTGGGTTCCTGACTCTTTAACCCGCCGATCATAGGGCCCCGCATCGCCGGAGACCAGAACGGAAGGTTCTGTAGGAGAGAACAACCTTGTGAGTGAACAGGTTCAGAAAAGTTTGGATGCTGGTGCCCTCCTCCTCGTGGGAAGGGGGAAGGGGCGTCTGGGTGAGATTTCCTCGTCATGGCCGGCTTGTGGGGGCCATCCCAATCGGAAGAGCGTTGCGCCTCAATCGATCGAGATCACCGGCACAAGGCCTGTGATGACGCGACAGGGCAGGAGAGGAGTTCGCACGGCCACGCGACACCGGCACCCGTGACGTCCGCCCTCCGACCTGCCATATACGCCCCATGATCGATCATCCGACGCGCGATGTGGGCTTTGGAATCTATGTCCATTGGCCCTTCTGCGCCTCCAAATGCCCCTATTGCGACTTCAACAGCCATGTCCGCCATCAGCCGGTGGATCAGGAGCGGTTCCTGGCGGCCTTCCGGCGCGAGATCGCCCACACGGCTTCGCGCATTCCAGGGCGGACGGTCACGAGCGTCTTCTTCGGCGGCGGGACCCCCTCGCTCATGAAGCCGGAGACGGTGGGGGCGATCCTCGATGCCATCGGAGGGGCCTGGGCCATCGATTCCAGGGCCGAGGTGACCCTGGAGGCCAACCCCACCAGCGTCGAGGCGGAGCGCTTTCGCGGCTACCGGCATGCGGGCATCAACCGGGTCTCGCTCGGCGTCCAGGCGCTCAACGATCCCGACCTGAAGCGTTTAGGCCGTATGCATTCGGTCGATGAAGCCTTGGGAGCCGTGAAGATCGCCGCCTCCATCTTCGAGCGCTATTCCTTCGACCTCATCTATGCCAGGCCCGGTCAAACTCCGCAGGCCTGGGGGGCGGAGCTGGAGCAGGCCATCTCCCATGCGGTCGAGCACCTGTCGCTCTACCAGCTCACCATCGAACCGGGCACTTGGTTCCAGCGTCTCTTCGATGCAGGCAAGATCACGGTGCCGGACGAGGAGACCGGCCGCGCTCTCTACGACATCACGCAGGAGGTGTGCGAGAAGCACGGGCTGCCGGCCTACGAGATCTCGAATCACGCCCGGCCGGGGGCGGAATCCCGGCACAACCTGCTCTATTGGCGCTACGGCGAATATGCGGGCATCGGTCCCGGAGCTCACGGACGCCTCGTCACCGGCAATGCCCGGCTTGCGACCGCCACGGAGAAGCATCCCGAAACCTGGCTGGAGCGGGTCGAGCGCGAGGGCCACGGCGTCATCGACGAGGAGGTGCTGACCTCCGAGGCCGAGGGCGACGAGTTCCTGCTCATGGGTCTTCGCTTGAAGGAAGGCGTTGACCCGCGCCGTTTCGAGGCTTTCACGGGCAAGACGCTCAATCAACGCGGCTTGCGCATCCTTGAGGAGGAGGGGCTGATCCAGGTCGACGGCTCACGTCTTGCCGTGACCCCAAAGGGCTTTCCGGTGCTCAATGCAGTGATCGCGGAACTGGCGGCTTAAGCTGCTGCTTCCCCCGTGCTGGGAGGCGAAGGAGCGCGGCCGGGTGAGACCTTTCCGTCCTATTCGGGCTCGTCTCGGCCATCCGCCTATCGAGCCCTCGACCTCATCCTGAGGAGGTGCGAAGCACCGTCTCGAAGGATCGTCCAGAGTGCACGGGAGGCGCCCTCGTCCTTCGAGACGGCCACTGACGTGACCTCCTCAGGATGAGGGCTCAGGTTGTTGCCTTACAAAGACATGGATACCCGCAACACGTGCGGGCATGGCGGTGAAGAGCGCGAGGTCGTTACCGCTTCACCTTACTCTCGATCACATCCCACATTGTAACGGCGAGATCAGGCCCGCCCAGGCGTTTGATGGCGCGGATGCCCGTGGGCGCCGTCACGTTGATCTCGGTGAGGTTGCCGTCGATCACGTCGATGCCGACGAGGATGAGGCCCATGCGCTTGAGGTCCGGGCCGATGGTTTCGCAGATCTCGCGCTCGCGCGGGGTCAGGTCCGTGGGCTTGGCCGCGCCGCCGCGCACCATGTTGGAACGGATGTCGTTGGCCGCCGGCACCCGGTTGATCGCACCGGCCGCCTCGCCGTCGATAAGGATGATGCGCTTGTCGCCTTCGGTGATCTTGGGCAGGAAACGCTGGATCACCCAGGGCTCGCGGAACAGGTTGGAGAACAGGTCGTAGAGCGAGCCAAAATTCGGATCCTCGCGCCCGACCTTGAACACGCTCGCGCCGCCATGGCCATAGAGCGGCTTCATCACCACGTCGCCATGCTCGCGCCGGAACTCCTCGATCTCCTGCCTGTCGCGGGAAATGAGGGTGGGGGGCATCAGGTGCGGGAAATGCGTGACGAAGATCTTCTCCGGCGCATTGCGCACATGGGTCGGATCGTTGACCACGAGCGTCTTCGGATGGATGCGCTCAAGGAAATGGGTAGCCGTGATATAGGCGAGATCGAAGGGCGGATCCTGGCGCATGAGCACCGCGTCGACCGTCGACAGATCGATCCGCTGGGGCTCGCCCAGGGTGAAATGATCGCCTTCCACGTCGCGCGCTTCGATGGTTTCCGCCATCGCGACCACCGCCCCGTCGCGCAGAGACAGGCGGTCGGGGGTGTAGTGAAGGACCCGATGCCCGCGCCGTTGGGCTTCGAGCAGCAGCGCAAAACCGGTATCGCCTGCAATCTTGATGCTGCGGATGTGATCCATCTGGAACGCAACGGTGAGGGTCATGCGTCAGCCTCCTTGGGAAGCAGGGTTATTGGGCCAAATATCGTGGATGGCAACTCTTGATCTGACGTCCCGTGAACGAAATCGAGGGACGCGGGTTGTCCAACGGCTCCGCTTTAAGGTCTCCCCTTGCGGATCCGCTCAAGCTTTTCCATGTGTTGGTCCATGCCCCGCCGCGCCCTTCTGATCGTCAATACCAAGAGCCGAAGCGGCGCCGCCCAGTGCGACATGGCCGTCGAACGCCTGAAGGATCATGGCATCGAGCCCGTTCATCTGGAATGCGGTCGTCGGGAAGACCTGTCTCCGCTCATCGTCGAACATGCCCATGATGTGGATTGCGCCATCGTCGGCGGTGGCGACGGCACCATCAATGCGGCGGCCTTGGGAGTCATCGAGGCCAGATTGCCCTTAGGCATTCTGCCGATGGGCACGGCCAACGATCTCGCCCGCACTCTCGACATACCCTTCGATCTCAACGCCGCCGCCGATATCATCGCCCAGGGGATGACGCGCAAGATCGATCTCGGCCTCGTCAACGGCGAACCGTTCTTCAATGTGGCGAGCCTCGGATTGTCGGCGGAACTGGCGCAGAAGCTGACGCGGGACATCAAGCGCCGCTGGGGCCGCCTCGGCTATGCGCTGGTGGCATTAAAAGTGCTGGCACAGGCCAAGCCCTTCCGGGCCACCATCACGAGCGAGAACGAATCCGTGCGCGTGAAGACGCTGCAGATCGCGGTCGGCAACGGGCGCTTCTATGGCGGAGGAAATGCGGTGGAAAAAGACGCGGCCATCGACGACCAGCATCTCGATCTCTACAGCCTAGAGCTGGAACGGGCTTGGAAGCTCGCCCTCATGGCGCGCTCATTCCGTTACGGGCAGCATGGTGCCTGGGAAGAGGTGAGGGCCGTCCGGGCCAAGGAGTTCGACATCCGCACCCGCAAGCCGAGGCCCATCAATGCGGATGGCGAAATCGTGACCCAGACGCCCGCCCATTTCTCGATCCGGCCCGCAGCCGTGACGGTGTTTGCGCCGAAACAGGAAGGCTAATGCCGACCGCACCGGACGGCATCCTCGATGTTGCCGGGCGTGAGGCCGATATCGTGCAGCATCGCATCATCGAGGGCGCTGACGTGGCGCAGGGCCCGGCGAACCTCGATCTCATGCATGAGGGCCGCGAAGAGGCTCTTGATGCGCGAGGGCTTCGGGGCGGTCTGCTCGGTGGTCCAATCGCAGGATGTTGCATGGGCTGTCATGACTGTCTCCTCAGGTTCGATAAGGAGATGATGCGCTTTCCTCTTGCATAAGAAAAACGAATGTTCATTATATTGAGAATAATGATCCTTTATTGAGGTAGCCATGGCCCGGAATCTCGATGTCAGCCTGCTCAGGGCTTTCGTTGCGGTGGTTGATGCCGGCGGGATGACCGCCGCTACCGGGGTTCTCAACCTGACCCAGGCGGCAGTGAGCCAGCAGATCAAGCGCCTGGAAGAAACGCTGGGAGAGGAACTCATCACCCGCGACCGGCGCGGCATGAAGCTGACCATTGCCGGCGAGCGCCTGTTCGGGCGAGCGAAGCGGATGCTGGCCTTGAACGATGAAATCTGGACCGAGATGACGACGCCGGAATTCGAGGGTGAGGTGCGGCTCGGCATCCCGAGCGACATCATCACCACCTATCTCCCGACCTTCCTGAAGGATTTCGCCCGCCGCTATCCCCGTGTGCAGATCTCGCTCAACAGCGGCTCCAGCGTGTCCCTTCGCTCGAAACTCTATGGCGGCAAGGTCGATGTGGTGCTCGCCACCGAGATGGCCTGCGATCCCGATGGCGAGAATCTCGTGATGGATCGTCTCGTCTGGGTTGGTGCGCGCGGCGGCGATGCGGCACGCCAGCGTCCGCTGCCCGTTTCCATCGGCTGCTCCGATTGCGCTTTCCGCGCGCCGATCCGTGACGTGCTGCAGAAGGCCGGCATCGAATGGCGTTCCGTCTCGGAGGTCACGAATACATCGGCGCAAGTGGCGACGGTCGCTGCCGACATCGCGGTCATGGCCTGGATGGCATCGACCGTACCGAGCGGTTTCGACGTGCTGGGCCCTGAAACGGGCCTGCCCCCGCTTCCGCCCTTCATGGTCAATCTCTACCTGCCGCGTGACGGCGGCAATCATGTCGTGCAGGAACTGGCACGGTGCATCCGCGAGGCCGTGGCGGACCGGCATCGCATGGCGGCCTAAGTAGCCTTGCCGGTACGATCAGCTTTGTTGCGGCCATCCATGTCTTGTGTGGTGAGACGTGGATGCTTGAGCCAAGGGTTATGTCGCGACTGCTCTGTTTCAGAGTTCCGGCGACCGCGGGAGAATGCAGCGTTCAAAAGGGGCCTTCGGATCGATCCGTGATCCTGTGTTCCGAGCGGGCATCAGGTGCTTCGCCGCTCGATCAGGACATGGCCCGTATCGACGATCCGCGCGGCTCCCTCGGGACGTTCGCCATGGATGCTGGTGAGGATAAGCCTGGCGACTTCCCGTCCGATCAGGTCTCCTGAGGGGCGGATGGTCGTGAGGGAGGGGATGCAGGAGGCGCTGAAGTCGAGATCGCCGAAGCCGACGACCGCGATCCCGTCCGGGACGGCGATCCCCCGGCGTTGGCACTCGAAGAGAGCCCCCAGGGCGATCAGATCGTTCGAGCAGGCGATTCCATCGAGGGTCGGGAGCTGCTGGAGGGCGCGGTTGAGCAGGAGAGAGCCGGCCTCGACCGTCGCTGCGCCAGGATGATTGATGATCTCGCACGAGAGGATGTCCCCCGTGCTTGCCGTCTCGGCAAAGCCGCTTGCGCGCTTCTCGGCCCGGTGGTCTTCCTGCATGCGCGCCCCCAGGAAGGCGAGAGTGCGACGGCCCTTCGACAGGAGATGCCTGGCGGCGGATGCGCCGACCTGCGGGTGCGAGAACCCGACCGCCATGTCGATCGGCTTTCCCCCGAGCTCCCACATCTCGACGATCGGCACGCCGCTGGCCTGCAGAAGCTTGCGCGTCCCGGCGCCGTGGGACAACCCCGTCAGGATGATGGCTGCCGGCGCCCAGGACAACGCAGTCCGGACCAAGGCCTCCTCCTGATCTTCGCCGTATTCACTATGGCCGAGGAGCACCTGCAAGCCTTCCGCGGCCAGCTCGGACTGAAGAGTCGAGACCGTCTCGGCAAAGAAGGCGTTGCGGATCGAGGGAACGATGATGCTGACGACCTTGGAGGACGCCGCGGCCAGGCCGCCCGCCACCAGATTGGGAACATAGCCCAGGGTGGAGATGGCGCGGGCGATCTCCTGCCCGGCCGCAGGGGAGACGGCGGCCGGCTTGCGCAGATAGAGCGAAACGGTGGAAGGCGACACCTGAGCGAGCTTGGCCACATCCATCATCGTAACGCGCTGCATCTTGCGGCGCTTTCGGGTGCCCCGGCTCTGTAAGCTGCTGCTGTCGGCGTCCATCGGCTTCTCTTTTTCGTAGCGCTTCGATGGAAGAAGCTTCCTTGAGTATAGGATATCAGGCCTCCACATCCAAGGAAAAAGCTGTTTTCAGAGAATTTTCTGCGGGTTTAAGGCAGATGTTGTGCCTTCTGCGGCCCTTTGCCAGTCCCGAAATGTCTCTTGCGTGGATTCCATCGTAGCGCTATGATGAGCGAGTTCCAAATTCACCTGGGATCCGTCGCAGGACCATGGACGCAGGCGGGCCGGCTTCGAGCGCGCTGCAAAGCAACAGGGAGGGAGCATGTCGTCAGTCAGCTTCCGTAAGCTTGAGAAGAATTACGGTGCACTTCGGATCGTGAAGGGCATCGACCTGGAAATTGCCGATCGTGAATTCGTCGTGCTGGTCGGCCCGTCCGGCTGCGGCAAGTCGACGACATTGCGTATGCTCGCCGGTTTGGAGAGCATCAGCGACGGCGAGATCCGCATCGGCGACAGGGTGGTGAACAAGCTGCCGCCGCGCGAGCGTGACATCGCCATGGTGTTCCAGGATTACGCGCTCTATCCGCACAAGACCGTTTATGAGAACATGGCCTTCAGCCTGAAGGTGCGCGGCATACCGGCTGCCGAGATCAAGCCCCGCATCTCTCAGGCGGCCGAAATGCTCGGCATCTCCCAGCTCCTCGACCGCAAGCCGAGCCAGCTCTCCGGCGGTCAGCGCCAGCGCGTAGCCATGGGACGCGCCATCGTGCGCCGTCCTCAGGTCTTCCTGTTCGACGAGCCTCTCTCCAACCTCGACGCGAAGCTGCGTGGTCAAGTCCGCACCGAGATCAAGCGGCTCCACCAGGCCATCGGCACCACCATCATCTACGTGACGCACGACCAGGTGGAAGCGATGACGCTCGCCGATCGCATCGTCATTCTGAAGGGTGGCGAGATCGAGCAGGTCGGCACTCCCGACGAAGTCTACAACAGCCCGGCCAGCGTCTTCGTCGGCGGCTTCATCGGTTCGCCCGCCATGAACTTCGCCAAGGGAACGATCCGCGGCGGTGCGGTCGTGTTCGACGGTGGCTCCAGCATTCCGCTCCAGGGTCATCCATCCGGAAAGGCGAACGGCCTTGAGGGACGCGACGTCATCGTCGGCATCCGGCCCGAGCATTTCATGCCCGCCGGCGAAGGCCATGCCCTCTCGGGTCGTGTGCAGGTCGTCGAGCCGCTGGGCTCCGACACGCTCATCCACTTCGCTCTCGGTGCCTCCACACTGACGGCGCGCGTCGCGCCGGAGATGCGGCCGCGCCCTGGCGAAACGCTGTCGATCGGTGTCGATCCCTCTCGGGTCCACCTGTTCGATGCGGCAACGGAACGGGCGCTGGTCTGACGGGCCAAGCCGACAAAGGTGTCCAAAAATGGGTGTCGGCAAGGAACCGGCACCATGAAACGTCCACGGAGGAAACGATGACTTTGAACAAGACCATGAAGCTGCTTCTGGCCGGCGCGGCTGTCACCCTGTCGGCATCCGCCGCCATGGCTCAGACCAATCTGCGCGTGTTCGTCTCCAGCCAGCATCGCCCGGATGTGTGGCGCAAGGCCTTCGACATGTACGAGGCCAAGAACCCGAACGTGAAGGTGACCATCGAGACGGGCGGCAATACGTCCGAGGCGCAGGCGCAATATCTCAACACCGTCATGACCGCGAAGGATTCATCCCTCGACGTCATGATCCTCGATGTGATCCGCCCGGCGCAATATGCGGCCGCCGGTTGGACGGTGCCGTTCAATGAGGTGCTCGGCAGCGATGCAGGCGCGTACATGAAGCGCTACCTTCCGGCCTATGCCGAGGCGAACACCGTCGACGGCAAGGTGGTGGCCCTGCCGGCCTTCGCCGATGCGATGTTCCTCTACTACCGCAAGGACCTTCTCGATAAGCACGGCATCCAGCCGCCGCAGACCTGGGACGAACTCGCGGCCGCTGCCAAGAAGGTCGGCGAGGCCGAGAAGGACCCGAACCTTCAGGGCCTTTCGTTCCAAGGCAAGGCGATCGAGGGCGCGGTCTGCACCTTCCTGCTGCCGTACTGGAGCATGGGCAAGCAGCTGGTCTCCAACGGCAAGCTGTCCTTCGACAAGGACGCTGCGGTGAAGTCGCTGAAATTATGGAAGGACTTCGTCGATCAGGGCGTCGCCAAGAAGAACATCGCCGAAGTCGCCACCGACGACACCCGCAAGGAATTCCAGGCCGGCAACGTGCTCTTCGCCGTCAACTGGTCCTATGCCTGGGGTCAGTTCCAGGGAGCCGATTCCACCGTGAAGGACAAGGTCGGCGTCGTGAAGCTCCCGGCGGTCCAGGGCGGCCAGCCCGCCTCCTGCCTCGGCGGCTGGGAATGGGGCGTGTCTGCCTATTCCAACAACAAGACCGAAGCGCAGAAGTTCGTGCAGTATCTGTCGAGCCCCGAAACCTCGGAGTTCATGGCGATCAACGCCGCTCTGCTCCCGCAATTCCCCGATGTTTATACGGATGCCGACGTGACCAAGGCCGTTCCGTGGTTCGCCAGTGCTCGTCCGGTGGTGGAGACCGCGAAGACCCGGCCGGTGACGCCCCGATACAACGAGGTGAGCGACATCATCCGCACCACTGTCAACGCGGTTCTGGCCGGACAGTCGACGCCCGAGGAAGGCGCCACGCAGATGGAAGGCCGCCTGCGCCGCGTCCTGCGCTAATCCGCACTTTGATCTAATGGATGGACGCCTTCGGGCGCCCATCCCCAACGTTGCACCCGGACAGGATCATGACGATGGCAACGGCCAGCGAAACAACCTTAGTGACGGCGCGTAGCGAGAGCGGTACGAAGTGGTGGACGCGCTTCCTCGATCCGAGCGAGCGGACCCTGGCCATGCTGCTGCTGTTGCCGGCGGCTTTGCTGCTCGCGCTCATCATCGTGTATCCGGTCTGCCGTCTGGTCTGGACCAGCTTCCAGAATCTGTCGCTGACCTCCGGCGCACCGGCGGCCTTCGCCGGGCTCGAGAACTACTCCCTGATGCTGGAGGATCCGGTGTTCTGGGAGACGACCTGGAACACGGTTCTCATTACGCTCATCACGGTCCCGGGAGCACTGTTCGTCGGTCTGGCGCTCGCCCTGATGGCGAACCTGCCGTTCAAGACCAAATGGCCGGTCCGGCTCTCGCTTCTGATTCCGTGGGCTCTGCCGCTCTCGTTCGCAGGCCTCATCTTCGCGTGGTTCTTCCATTCCGAATACGGCGTCGTGAACGACGTTCTCCGTCGTCTCGGTTTCGAAGGCGTGATCTGGTTCAATTCCGCCAATTGGGCCTTCGCGGCGATCTGCCTGACGATCGTCTGGAAGACATCGTCCTTCATGGCGCTGATCATTCTCGCCGGCCTCCAGACGATTCCGCGCTCGCTCTACGAGGCCGCCGAGGTGGACGGGGCAGGGCGGCTCAGGCAGTTCTTCGAGATCACGCTGCCGCTGCTCAAGCCGTCCATCGTCGTGGCGCTGATCTTCCGCACCATCACTGCGCTGCAGACCTTCGACATTCCCTTCACCATGACGCGCGGCGGCCCGGGCACGTCCACCGCCACGCTCGCCATGTACATCCACCAGAACACCGTCGATTTCCTCGATCTCGGCTACGGCTCGGCGCTCGCCGTGGTCATGTTCGCCCTCTCCATGGGCGTGACGGCGGTTTACCTGCGCATGATCCGGGCTAAGGGGTGACAGTCATGAGCCATGATACGCCTGCCAACAGCTCGATCTTCTCCGGCAAGCCGCTGCGCATCCTGATCGGCTTCATCCTGGTCGCGAACGGCATGTTCCCGGCGCTTTGGATCCTGTTCACGTCGCTCAAGACGGAAGCCGAGCTGACCGCCAAGCCGATCACGTGGCTGCCTCACGCACCGACGATTGCAAACTACCTGCGCGCCTTCACCGATCAGCCGCTGATCCTGTTTCTCTTCAACAGCTTCATGGTCGCGCTGCTGTCCACGGCCCTGACGCTCTTCGTGTCGGTGCTTGCCGCTTATGCCCTGGCGCGGCTCCACATCCGGGGGCGTGATCTGATCCTCTCCGCCATCATCGCGGTGTCGACGTTCCCGCTGGTGACGTTGCTGGTTCCTCTCTTCGAGATCATGCGCGCGCTGAACCTTCTCAACACTTGGATCGCCCTGATCCTGCCCTACACGGTGCTGAGCCTGCCGGTCTGCACTTTGATCCTGGTGTCGTTCTTCGAGGGAATCCCACGCGATCTCGAGAACTCCGCCATGATCGACGGCTGTACGCGCCTGGGCGCGCTGTTCAAGGTCGTGGTGCCGCTCGCGGCTCCGGGCGTTTTCACCGCCGGCATTCTCGCCTTCGTGAATTCCTGGGACGAATTCCTGCTCGCCCTTTCCTTCAACTCCAATCCGATGCTGCGCACGCTTCCCGTCGGCATCACCCTGTACCAGGGAGAGTTCGCTTTCCCCTGGCCGGTGATCTCGGCGGCGCTCGTCGTAGGCATCGTGCCTGTCGCGGTCCTGATCGTGATTTTCCAGGAGCGCGTCGTGTCCGGCCTGACCTCCGGCGGCATCAAGGGATAAGGAACTTTTGAAATGACACGCCGACCCATCGGGGAGTTGCGGAGCCAGCGCTGGTTCGCCTCCGACGACATGCGCGGCTTCGCGCATCGCCAGCGCACCCAGCAGATGGGCCTGCGCCGGGAAGAGTTCCTCGGCAAACCCGTTGTGGCCATCATCAACACCTGGAGCGATTTGAGCCCATGCCATTCGCATCTGCGCGATCGCGCGGAGGCCGTGAAGCGCGGCGTCTGGCAGGCCGGCGGGTATCCCGTGGAATTGCCGGCCCTGTCGGTCGGCGAGGTGATGGTGAAGCCCACCACGATGCTCTACCGCAACTTCCTCGCCATGGAGGTGGAGGAACTCCTGCGCTCGCATCCCATCGACGGTGCCGTTCTGCTGGGAGGCTGCGACAAGTCCACGCCCGGGCTCCTCATGGGCGCGATCAGCATGGATATCCCGGTGATCTACTGCCCGGCGGGACCCATGTCGAACGGGCAATGGCGCGGCCAGAAGACCGGAGCGGGCACGCACACCAAGAAATACTGGGACGAGCTTCGGGCCGGCAACATCACGCAATCGGACTGGGTCGATCTGGAAAGCCGGATGACACGTTCCATCGGCACCTGCAACACCATGGGAACGGCCTCCACCATGACGTCCATCGTGGACGCCATGGGCTTCACGCTCCCCGGAGCGTCGTCGATCCCAGCGGCCGACAGCGGCCATCCACGGATGGCCTCGGCATGCGGCGAGCGCATCGTCGAGATGATCTGGGAGGACTGGAAGCCATCGCGGTTCCTCGATGCAAAGAGTTTCCGCAACGGGCTTGTGACCTACATGGCGCTCGGCGGCTCGACGAATGCCGCCGTGCATCTCATCGCCATGGCGCGCCGCGCCAATGTCGACCTGACCCTCGACGACATGTCCGACATGGCCGGCAAGGTGCCGGTCTGCGCCAATCTCTTTCCATCCGGCGAGTACCTGATGGAGGACTTCTACTTCGCGGGCGGATTGCTCGCACTGCTCAAGAAGCTGGAGCGGCATCTGGAGCGGGATGCCATGACGGCGAACGGCAGGACGCTGGGCGAGAACATCACCGGAGCCGAATGCTGGAATGACGACGTCATTCGGGGAGAGGACAATCCGGTCGTGCCGCTTTCGCGCGGCAAGACGCTGGCCGTGCTGCGCGGGAACCTCGCCCCGAACGGCGCCGTGATGAAATCCTCGGCGGCAAATCCGAAATTCCTCAAGCATGTCGGACCGGCGCTCGTTTTCGACAACCCCGCCGAGATGAACCGGACCATCGACAAGCCCGATCTCGACATCACCGAGGATACGGTCATCGTTCTGCGCAATGCCGGCCCGGTCGGCGCGCCGGGCATGCCGGAATGGGGCAATCTGCCGATCCCGAAGAAGCTCCTCCGCCAGGGCGTGCGCGACATGGTCCGCATCTGCGACGGACGCATGAGCGGCACCCATTACGGCACCTGCATCCTGCATGTGGCGCCCGAGGCGGCCGTGGGTGGTCCTTTGGGTCTTCTCCGGACCGGCGATCTCGTGGAACTCGATGTCGAGGCCGGGCGCCTCGACATGAAAGTCGACGAGGCCGAGCTGGAGCGCCGCCGTGCCGAGTGGAAGCCGACCGCGCATGTCTATGGCCGGTCCTTCGCGGCGCTTTACCAGCGCCATGTCTCGCAGGCCGATCAGGGCTGCGACTTCGATTTTCTCAGCACGCCCGGCCCGGTGGTCGAGCCGTCCATCTTCTAGGGGCACGTCATGATCGATATCGAGAACCGGTTTAAAGGCTGGCTGAAGGGCGCGGGGCCGCGCCCGCCGCTCGGCACCTGGCTCATGGCGGCGGCTCCTGCGACCGCCGAAGCCATGGGCTACAGCGGCTTCGACTTCCTCGTCGTCGACATGGAGCACGTGCCGATCGAAGTCTCCGACTTGGCCCACATCCTGCGCGCCGTCGGCTGCACGCCCGCCGATGCGGTCGTGCGCCTCGCCTGGAATGATCAGGTGCTCGTGAAGCGCGTGCTCGATGCGGGCGCCCAGACGATCATGCTCCCGTTCGTGCAGACGGCCGAGGAAGCCCGGCAGGCCGTCTCGTTCACGAAATACCCGCCGGAGGGCATTCGCGGCGTCGCCGCTGTTCATCGCGGCTCGCGGTTCGGTCGCGCGGCGGATTATCTCAAGCGTGCCAACGATCAAATAGCGGTGATCGTCCAGCTGGAGACGCCCGAAGCCATCGAGCGGCTGCCGGACATCGCGGCCGTTCCCGGCATCGACGCATTGTTCGTCGGCCCCGGCGATCTCGCCGCCGCCATGGGGCATATCGGCAATATCGCGCATCCCGACGTTCAGGCGCTGATCGAGACGGCCGCCAAGATGGCGCGGGACGCCGGCAAGCCGGTCGGTATCGTGGGGCCCAACCCGGACATGGTGCGCCGCTTCATCGCTTACGGCTACAGCTACGTCGCGGTCGCGTCCGATATTGCCATGATGACGAGCCGCGCCTCCGAGTGGCTGGGCGCCCTGCGTGATCAACCGGCCTCTCCGGATGCTCCAGCCGCGGCCTATTGAGGTTCAGTGGAATGCCCCTCTCCGTCGCCCTCGATCTCCGCGCCGAATTGGGCGAGTGCCCGATCTGGGATGCCGATGAGCAGGCGCTGTTCTTCGTCGATATCAAGGGGAGGGCGCTTCATCGCTTCCGCCCTGCGACGGGCGAGCATGCCGTCAGGGCGATGCCCGAGGAGATCGGCTGCATCGGGTTCAGGAAGGGCGGGGGCTTCATCGCCGGATTCCGCTCGGGCCTCTGGCTGCTCGATTCCGAGGGGCATCGTGAGACGAAGCTCGCCGACAATCCGGAGGACCAGCGCACGAGCCGCTTCAATGACGGGCGCGTGGATCCGGCGGGCCGCTTTCTCGCCGGCACCATCGACGAGCCGAAGGATGGCGGCAGGGCGCATCTCTACCGCTATGACAATCGAGGTCTCACGACGCTCGCGAGCGGTCTTCTCACGTCGAACGGCGTCGCCTTTTCGCCGGACGGGCGCACGCTTTACCACTCCGATACCCCGACCTTCACGGTCTGGCGCTACGCCTACGATCCGGTGAGTGGCGAGGCGACGGACAAGGCCCTGTTCGTGCGCCTTCAGCCGACCGGGACGGACCGCGGGCGTCCCGACGGCGCCGCAGTGGACGCGGAAGGCTGTTATTGGACGGCTTTGTTCGAGGGTGGGCGGCTCCAGCGCTATGCTCAGGATGGAAAGTTGATGGCCGAGTATCCCGTTCCGGCCCGGTGCCCCACGATGATCTGCTTCGGTGGCGCTGACTTGAAGACGCTCTATGTGACGTCCGCCCGCACCGGCCGATCCGCCGATGAACTTGAAGCCTTCCCGCATTCAGGAAGTCTGTTTTCCATGCCGGTCGATGTACCGGGCCTGCCTGAAACCCGTTTCGACCCTTCTGTTTGAGGCCGCGCTGCGATGGCATCCGACTACACAACCGTTCAGTATCGCTCTCTTCAAAACCGCTCCGTGGTCATCACGGGCGGTGCGTCCGGGATCGGCGAGGAGATGGTGAAGGCCTTCGTCGCGCAGGGCGCGCGGGTGTCGTTCATCGATATCGCGCAGGAGCCCGGAAACGCGCTGGCAGGCGCGACAGGCGCCGCCTTCCACGCCTGCGACGTCACCGATATTCCGGCGCTCCGCGAGGTGCTGGCCAGGATCGAGAGCGAGCACGGCGGCGTGGATGTGCTCGTCAACAACGCCGGCAAGGACGACCGGCACGACATGGCCGAGGTAGAGCCGGATTACTGGCGGCGGGCGCTCGCTTTGAATCTTGACCATCAGTTCTTCGCCACGCAGGCTGTGGCGAAGGGCATGGCGGCCCGGGGCGCGGGCTCCGTCATCATGCTGGGGTCCATTTCGTGGATGCGCGGTCGCCCCGGCATGGTCGGGTACACGACCGCGAAAGCGGCGATCAACGGCATGGCCCGCACGCTCGCCCGTGAACTCGGGCCATCCAACATCCGGGTCAACTGCATCGTGCCGGGTGCCATTCTCACCGAACGCCAGAAGCAGCTCTGGCTCACGCCCGAACTGAACCAGCAGTTCCTCGACCTTCAGGCATTGAAGTTCCGGCTCGATGCCAGCCATGTGGCGAAGATGGCCCTTTTCCTCGGCTCCGACGAGAGCGGCGGCTGCACGGGGGCGAACTTCATCGTCGATGCCGGCCTGACCCAGAACTGAGAGTGTCCCATGAAGATTCAAACGACCGCCGACGGCTTCGATCTCGTTCTCGATGGAAGGCTGATCCTGCGCCACCGTGGCGATGCGCCGTGTCTCTTCGTGGGGCAGGGCGATGCCCGGATGGACATGTATCGCGGTAACTTCGACATCGAGGATTATGTCATCGAGCGCACACCGCTCGCCCATGCGGTCGTATCCGGCTCTGACATTGCCTTCTCTGCGGCTCCGGGACAGCCGGCTCGTGTCGTTCTGCAGATTTCAGGCGATGACCGGAACGGCGCCATCGCATTCCGGAGTGACGATGCCACCCTGAACCGCATCTGGTTCCGCATTCAGGCAGAGCCGGGCGAGCATGTATGGGGCGGCGGCGAGCAGATGTCGTATTTCGACATGCGCGGCCGCCGGTTCCCCCTCTGGACCTCGGAGCCCGGCGTGGGACGCGACAAGACGACGGAGATCACGTTCAAGGCGGATGTCACGGGCAAGTCGGGCGGCGATTACTGGAACACCAACTATCCGCAGCCGACCTATCTCTCATCCCGGCGTTACGCGCTTCATGTGGAAACGACCGCTTATTCGGCCTTCGATTTCCGTCACGGGGATTTCCACGAGGTCGAGATCTGGGCTGTGCCGGAGCGGATCGAGCTCACGGCGCGTCCCACCTTCATTTCTCTCGTCGAGGCCATGTCGGATCGCTTCGGCCGTCAGCCGCCCTTGCCGGAATGGGTCTATAACGGCGCGATCATCGGCTTGAAGGACGGAGCCCGCTCGTTCGAGCGGCTGGACGCCATCCTTGCGGCCGGCACGAAGGTGTCCGGTCTCTGGTGCGAGGACTGGGTGGGCCTGCGCCACACCTCGTTCGGTGCGCGCCTGTTCTGGGACTGGAAGGCCAACGACGACCGCTACCCGGGCCTGCGCCAGCGCATGGCGGAGCTGGAAGATCGCGGCATTCGTTTCCTCGGCTACGTGAACCCCTATCTCGCCGTCGACGGCTCGCTGTTCCCGGAAGCTGACGCGGCGGGTTATTTCGCCAAGGACGAGACCGGGAAGACGGCGCTTGTCGATTTCGGCGAGTTCGATTGCGGGGTCGTCGACTTTACCAATCCGGACGCGGCCGCCTGGTTCGCCGAGCGGGTGATCGGGCAGAACATGCTCGACTTCGGCCTGTCCGGATGGATGGCCGATTTCGGAGAGTATCTGCCGATCGACGTGAAGCTCGCCAACGGGGTCGATGCGAAGCTGATGCACAATGCGTGGCCGACGCTCTGGGCCGAAGTGAACGCGCGCGCGGTGGAGAGCCGGGGCAAGACCGGCGAGGCCCTGTTCTTCATGCGCGCCGGCTTCACGGGCGTCCAGAAGCATTGTCCTTTGCTGTGGGGAGGAGACCAATCGGTCGACTTCACCCGCCACGACGGCCTCGTGACCGTGATGTCCGGCGCGCTGTCGTCGGGCCTTCTCGGCAATGCCTATCATCATTCGGACATCGGCGGCTATACGAGCCTGTTCGGCAATGTGCGCACGGCGGAGCTCATCATGCGCTGGGCCGAGATGGGAGCGTTCACACCGGTCATGCGCACCCATGAAGGCAACCGCCCGCGCGATAACCTGCAAATCGACCAGGATCCGCAGGTGCTCGCACATTTTGCCCGGATGACACAGGTCTATGGGCATCTCGTGCCTTACCTGAAATCCCTCGTGGCGGAGGCCTCGACGCGAGGGCTGCCGGTGCAGCGCCCGCTGTTCCTGCATTTCGAGGACGATTCCCGCACCTACGCCATCCAGGATTCCTATCTCTACGGCCCGGATCTTCTCGTCGCCCCGGTCTGGCAGGCGGGAAAGACGGAGTGGAGCACCTATCTTCCGGAAGGCGCGGAATGGGTTCACGTCTGGTCGGGCGAGACATTCGCCGGCGGGCAAGAGGCGACGGTTCCGGCACCCTTCGGACAGCCGCCGGTGTTCTATCGTTCAGGATCCGGGTTCGCGCCGCTGTTCGCGAGCCTGAGGAGCCTCTGACCGATGTCGGTTATGGAGCTCATCGGCTTTCTCGTGCTGACAGGCTTCGCCGCCTATGCGCAGACCCTGACGGGCTTCGCCTTCGGGCTTATCACCATGGGCGGCGTCGGGCTGACCGGACTGCTCTCGCTGCCGGATGCCGCCATGATCGTGAGCGTGCTGACGCTGCTGAATGCCGCGCAGATGCTCCTGAAGGGATGGCGCGATGTGGCATGGCGCGAGTTCGGCTTCGTCATGGCCGCCAGCATTCCGCTGCTCTTCGTCGGATACTGGTTGCTGGAATGGCTTGCAGGGACGCAGGCGGACGTCTTGCGCCTGATCCTCGGGCTCGTGATCATCGTTTCGAGCCTGCAGCTCGCCCGAAAGCCCGAACCCTTGATGAAGCAGTCGAGCGACGGATCTTTCCTGTTCTTCGGAGCCATCGCCGGCATGATGGGCGGAATGTTTTCGACGGCCGGCCCACCGCTCGTCTATCATTTCTATCGCCAGCCCATGCCGCTGATCACGGTGCGCGAAACGCTCGTCACCGTCTTTGCGCTCAATGCCGTGTTCCGCATCGGTCTCGTGGTGTTCGCCGGCGACCTGCCGTCCGGTTCGACCCTCACGGGTCTCCTCGCCATTCCCGGCGTCATGGGTGCCACCTACGCGGCGCGCCGCTGGCCGCCTCCTGTTTCGCCGACGACGATGCGTCGCATCGTGTTCATTCTCCTCTTCCTCTCAGGCGTGTCGCTCGGAGCGCCTGCTGTCGTTCACCTTTTGGGAGTCTTCCGATGACTGTACATGCGCAACCTGTTGACCGTCGTGTTGTTGTGCTGAAGGACCCGTCGTTGCTGGTGGGGCAGGCCTATGTGGCGGGCGAATGGATCGATGCCCCGGACGGCCGGACCATCCCGGTCACCGACCCGTTCGACGGGGCCCTGATCCTCACGGTGCCCGATCTCGGTCCCGACGCGGCCCGGCGCGCCATCGACACGGCGCACGCGGTCCAGAAGGACTGGGCCCGCCGCACCGCCAAGGAGCGCAGCGCCATCCTGCGCCGCTGGTACGAGCTGATCCTCGCCAACGCCGACGACCTGGCGCTGATCCTCACCACGGAGCAGGGCAAGCCGTTGCCTGAGGCCAAGGGCGAGGTGAT
>NZ_JBFRGW010000036.1:0-42721 GCF_052115545.1 Microvirga sp. 2MCAF35 | reverse complement strand
TCCCATTCCTCATCCGTCAGGTCGGTCGGGTAGCGCCGCCGCTCAAAGGCCTTCTGGCGCTCGCGATGTTCTTTGGTCCACATCCGCCTCATGTGGGCTTGAGACTACCCCAATCCGACCCCGTGCGACATTCTCAAACGGGCACTAAGTTCCCTTTGAAAAGGTATAGAGCGGATGCGCTTTCTGCAGTCGTTTTCACAGACCCATTGATCGTAATATCAACTTTAATGGTCCCGTAACTATAGATGCATCGATTACTGCTGGCTGCATTGCTGCTTACATGGATTCCTCCAAACTCCGTAACCAAAATCGGTTCATTCGATTGAATCTCTAATGGTTGATCGGTGATCTGATTGATCGTGATCGTCACCTCGGATGCTCCTTAGTCTGAAAAAATCTCTAGAGTGGCTGCGAAGATGCCAACTACGGAAAATTTGATTACATAAAATAACATTTCATTCGCTCGCTTTCAATTGCATTCATTATGATTTTGCGGAGCACAGCTGAGGCAGAAAGCATCTTTCCCAGGTCAGATCACCAATACGAGGTCCAGGCTGACACGAGGCGGAAGCGAGCATTTTGTTCACATTATGTTCTTGACAATCGTCCTAATCTTGGCTATATCGTTGCTGTCCGGTCTCATGAGGGACGCGCCCGAGGCGTCGGCGAAGGAGGCCGGATACGGTTCTGGCCGCTGACGGGAAAGACGCTGTCCCGCCATGCCGGGGTCCTGAGTGGAGGAACCAGACGCCGGACCTGTTCGGGCAGGCTTGCGGCGTCGGTCTCCCGAGCCTCGCCGGCACCGGTGCACCCGGAGCTGCGCGACAAGACGCGCCGTAGCGCCCTCTGAGGGTACGTCCCTGACGGGCTGGAGAGCGAGGCTCAGGATCGAAAAGCCGTGCGCGGGAGACGGTTGTCTTCCCGTCCGGGCGGATCTCCCGTCCCGACCCGATCTTCGCGCGCTCCGCTGGAGCGGGAGAAGACATCCAAGTCCCGCGCTTCCCTCGACCAATGAGACGAGCCAGGACCAGCCGACAGCCACTCGCCCCGTCAGGGGCGGGAGCGCTGCCGTGTGAGGTCATTTCGTCCTTCCGCCTTGACTTCCCCCGGCTCCCATGGATGTTGCGCTTCAAATCGAACCAGCAGGCTTTCCCATGTCCGCCTCCATGCACCGTTACCGTTCCCATACTTGCGGCGCGCTCCGCGAATCCGATGTCGGCCAGGTCGCCCGGCTCTCCGGCTGGTGCCACCGCATCCGCGACCATGGCGGCGTGCTGTTCATCGACCTGCGCGACCATTACGGCATGACGCAGTGCGTGATCGATCCGGATTCCCCGGGATTCAGGCAGGCCGAGGCGGCCCGGTCGGAATGGGTGATCCGGGTCGACGGCAAGGTGCGCAAGCGCCCGGCCGGCACCGAGAACCCGGAGCTGCCGACCGGCATGATCGAGGTCTACATCACCGACATCGAGGTGCTGGGCCCGGCGGCCGAGCTGCCGATGCCGGTCTTCGGCGACCAGGAATATCCCGAGGAGACCCGCCTTACCTACCGGTATCTCGACCTGCGCCGCGAGAAGCTGCACAACAACATCATGAAGCGCGGCGCGATCATCAACAGCCTGCGCTGCCGCATGCAGCATATCGGCTTCTTCGAGTTCACGACGCCGATCCTGACCGCCTCCTCACCGGAGGGCGCGCGCGACTTCCTGGTGCCGTCGCGCATCCATCCCGGCAAGTTCTACGCCCTGCCGCAGGCGCCGCAGCAGTTCAAGCAGCTGATCATGATCTCCGGCTTCGACCGGTACTTCCAGATGGCGCCCTGCTTCCGCGACGAGGACCCGCGCGCCGACCGCCTGCCGGGCGAGTTCTATCAGCTCGACGTGGAGATGAGCTTCGTCACCCAGGAAGACATCTTCCAGACCATGGAGCCGGTGATCCGCGACACGTTCAAGGAGTTCGCGGACGGCAAGCCGGTGACCGAGGTCTTCCCGCGCATCCCGTATTTCGAGTCGATGCTCAAATACGGAAACGACAAGCCGGACCTGCGCAACCCGCTGATCATCGCCGACGTGTCGGAGGTCTTCACCCGTGAGGACGTGACCTTCAACGCGTTCAAGAACGTCATCAAGTCCGGCGGCGTCGTGCGCGCCATCCCGGCCACGGGTGCCGCCACGCAGCCGCGCTCCTTCTTCGACAAGCTCAACGACTGGGCCCGCTCGGAAGGCGCGCCCGGCCTCGGCTACATCGTGTTCGAGGAAGAGAACGGCCAGATCACCGGCAAAGGCCCCATCGCCAAGTTCATCCCCGAAGCCGCGCAGGCCGCCATCCGCGAGAAGGCCGGCATCAAGGCGGGTGACGCGGTGTTCTTCTCGGCCGGCGTCGAGGACAAGGCGGCATCGCTCGCCGGCAAGGCCCGCACCCGCATCGGCGAGGAGCTCAACCTCATCGACAAGGACCGGTACGAATTCTGCTGGATCGTCGACTTCCCGCAATACGAGTGGAACGAGGACGAGAAGAAGATCGACTTCTCGCACAACCCGTTCTCCATGGCGGATTTCGACCACGACGCCTTCATGGCTCTCGACCCGACGGACAAGGACACGATCCTCAAGATCACGGCCTTCCAGTACGACATGGTCTGCAACGGCTACGAAATGGCCTCGGGATCGATCCGCAACCATCGTCCCGACCGGATGGTGAAGGCCTTCGAGATTGCCGGCTACGGTGAGAAGGAGGTCATGGAGCGGTTCGGCGGCATGTATCGCGCGTTCCAGTACGGCGCGCCGCCCCACGGCGGTATGGCGGCGGGCGTGGACCGCATCGTGATGCTGCTCTGCGGCGCGCATAATCTGCGCGAGATCACGCTCTTTCCCATGAACCAGAAGGCGGAAGACCTGCTGCTCGGCGCGCCCTCCGAGGCGACCCCGAAGCAGCTGCGCGAACTCCACATCCGGACGAACCTGCCGGAGAAATGAGCCGCCAGGATGTGACCGCTATCGTCGTGACCTTCGACAGCGCCCACGCGCTGCCGGAGTGTCTCGGCGCGCTGCGGGCGGACGGCGTGCCGGTGATCGTGGTCGACAACGCCTCGACGGACGGCACCGTCGCCATGGCCGAAGGGCAGGGCGCCTGCGTCATCCGCAATGTCCGCAACGAGGGCTATGGCCGCGCAAACAATACCGGCGTTCGGGCGGCCGAGACCGAGTTCGTGCTGATCGTCAATCCAGACTGCATCGTCGACAGGGGCGCCGTCGCGGCTCTCGTCGATGCGGCGCGGCGCTATCCCGATGCGGTGTTCTTCGCGCCGCAGATCGTCGAGCCGAGCGGACGGGTGTTCTATCAGCCGCGCTCCCTCCTCGCCGCCTCGCTGACCAATCCCGGCGGCAAGCTCGTCGTGCCGGAAGGCGAGGCCTGCGCGCCGTTCTTCTCCGGCGCCTGCTTCCTCATCCGCCGTGAAACCTTCCTGCGGCTCGGCGGCTTCGACGAGAACATCTTCCTGTTCTATGAGGACGACGACCTCTGTCGCCGCGTGGCGGATTCTGGCTCGGCACTGGTCTATGTGCCGCAGTCCGTCGTGAGGCATGGACGCGGACGGTCGAGCGGCGACAAGCCCGGCCGCATCTTCGCCTCCCGCTGGCATCAGGCCTGGTCGAGGGCCTATGTGAGCCGCAAATACGGGCTGCCGAACCCGGCACCGGGCATGTTCGCCGTCAATGCCCTCAAGACCCTCGGCGCGAGCCTGACGTTCCGGCGCAAGCTCGTCGAGCGCTATGGCGGCTCTGCGGCGGGATCCTGGGCTGCCATGAGGGGGCGCAAGGCGTTCTGAAGGGAACCACGGTGCGACCGCTCCGGCATATTGCCGTGCTGTCGCGGTTGATTTAAGGCCTGTCATGACAGGCTCCGACAGCAGGCGCCGGAGAGAAGGTATAACCGGCACGATGGCTCGTCCGCGTCCCTGGCAAGGTGTAAAGGTCGAGAGCGCGATCGCCGGGCCTCACAACAACCTCACCCTGATCCGCCTGGGCCTTGCCCTCGCCGTCGTGGTCTCCCACGCCTTCAGCGTCACCACGGGCGAACTCTCCGACGAGCCGCTGGTCGCGTCCACCGGGTTCACCCTGGGCGAGCATGCGGTGAACGGATTCTTCGCCATCTCCGGTTTCCTCGTCACCATGAGCTTCGACCGGCGCGGCTGGCGCGACTATGCCATCGCCCGGACCTTGCGCATCGCGCCCGGCCTGATCGTGGCCGTGCTTGCCGTGTCGCTCCTCCTGGGCAGCGCCATGACCACGCTGCCCATCGGCGAGTACCTCGGGAGCCCGTCCTTACGCCGCTTCATCACGGCGACGCTCACGAGCTTCAAGAGCAACACCGAATTGCCGGGAGTGTTCTCCAACAACCCTCTCGTGCTTCCCATGGGGACCGTCTGGACCCTCAAATACGAGGTCATGTGCTATGTGGGCGTGTTCCTCGTGGGGCTCCTGGGACTGCTGCAGTCCCGGGCCGTTGCGCTCGTTCTCGTGGCCGGGCTGGCGCTGGGCTTGGTGGGGCTCGGTCTCCTGCTGCCCGATGCTCCCAAAGGCATGGAAACGGCCCTGCGCCTGCCGCTGATCTTCGCCTTCGGCGGCGCGCTCTATGTGTGGCGCAGCCGGGCTCGCTTTTCGGGGCTCCTCGTGCTGGTGCTCCTCCTCGCCACGTGGCTGAGCGCCGGGACCTTCCTCTACAAGACGCTCCTGTTCCTCGCCTCCACCTACGGCATCCTGTGGCTTGCCTTCGCTCCGGCGCTCACGCGCTTTTCCTACGAGCCCAAGGCGGACCTGTCCTACGGCACGTATCTCTATGGCTGGCCGATCCAGCAGAGCCTGCACACGCTCTGGCCGAGCATGGCCGCCGGTGCGCTGCTGGCGCCGTCGCTGGCGGTCACCCTGCTGGTTGCGGCCGCGTCATGGTACCTGATCGAGAAGCCGGCGCTTGGCCTGAAGGCCAAGGCGCTCGGCCGCCGGACCCTCAGGACGATTGAGCCCGCAGCACCTTGACGGCCGCGACCAGCTCGCGGATTCGGTCGCTCTGCAGGAGCGGGATCAGGGCTGCGATTTTGTCCCGCGGCAGGTCCCACCATTGTGCGTCGAGCAGGGCCGCGATGGTCTCCTCGTCGAAACGGTAGCGGATCACCTTGGCCGGATTGCCGCCGACGATGGCGTAGGGCGGCACGTCCCTGGTCACGACGGCATGGGCAGCGACCACGGCGCCATGCCCTACGGTCACACCAGACATGATGATGGCGCCGGAGCCGAGCCAGACATCGTGGCCGATGATCACGTCGCCCCGGGAGGTGTGGTAATCCTCGCTCCGGGGCGCTCCGGGCCACAGACCCCGGAACGCCGAGAAGGGATAGGTTGTGCCCCACTCCGTGCGGTGGTTGCCGCCGAGCAGGATCTCCACCTTGTCGGCGATGGAGCCGTAGCGCCCGATGGTGAGCTTCCGTCCCGACTCGGGGAACCGGACCTTGGGCTTGCCGTAGGTAAACTCGCCGATCTCGTAGCCGTAGCGTCCGGCCATCCAGGCCAGGTGGACGCGGGTCTGATTGTGCGGGTTGCGCCAGTTCTTCAGGTGATGCCGAAGCTTCATCGCGCGTCCCCGCAGCTTAAGACAAGAACATTGACGGCAGGGTGAAGGGCGCGCACAAGAGCCTCCATAGTGGTTTGGTCAGTGCAAGGAGCGTCGGGGATGGGAGACAACATCTCGCAGGATCTGAAGTCGGGAGCGATGTTCTACCACCAGCATCCGCGCCCCGGAAAGCTCGAGATCCAGCCGACCAAGCCCCTCGGCAACCAGCGCGACCTGGCGCTCGCCTATTCTCCCGGCGTGGCCGCGCCCTGCGAGGCCATCGCGGCCGATCCGGCGGAAGCCGCCAACCTCACATCGCGCCAGAACCTGGTGGCCGTGATCTCCAACGGCACGGCCGTTCTGGGCCTCGGAGACATCGGCCCGCTTGCGTCCAAGCCCGTGATGGAGGGCAAGGCGGTCCTGTTCAAGAAGTTCTCCGGCATCGACGTGTTCGACATCGAACTGGCCGAGAAGAACGTGGACAAGATGGTCGAGGTGATCGCCGCGCTCGAGCCGACCTTCGGCGGCATCAACCTCGAGGACATCAAGGCGCCCGAATGCTTCGAGGTCGAGGAGCGGTTGAAGGCCCGCATGGGCATCCCGGTTTTCCACGACGACCAGCACGGCACGGCCATCATCGTGGGCGCGGCGGTGACGAACGCGCTCGAACTCGCCGGCAAGCGCATCGAGGACGTGAAGATCGTCACCTCGGGGGCGGGCGCCGCGGCGCTCGCCTGCCTCAACCTGCTCGTGTCGCTCGGTGCCAAGCGCGAGAACATCTGGGTCACGGACATCGAAGGTGTGGTTCATGAAGGCCGCAACGAGCTCATGGACCGCTGGAAATCGGTCTATGCGCAGAAGACCGATGCGCGCACGCTCGCCGACGTCATCCCCAATGCGGACGTGTTCCTCGGCCTGTCCGCCGGTGGCGTCCTGAAGCCGGAGCTGCTCGCCCAGATGGCGCCGCGACCGCTGATCATGGCGCTCGCCAATCCCTACCCCGAGATCATGCCGGAGGCGGCGGAGGCCGCCCGTCCCGACGCGATGATCTGCACCGGCCGCTCGGATTATCCGAACCAGGTGAACAACGTCCTGTGCTTCCCCTACATCTTCCGCGGCGCGCTCGACGTGCAGGCGACCACGATCAACGAGGAGATGAAGGCCGCCGCCGTGAAGGCCATCGCCGGGTTGGCCCGTGAAGCCCCGTCCGAGGTGGTGGCGCGCGCCTATGGCGGCGAAGCGCATCCCTTCGGCCGCAAGTCCCTGATCCCGAGCCCCTTCGATCCGCGCCTCATCCTGCGCATCGCTCCGGCGGTCGCCAAGGCGGCGATGGATTCTGGCGTCGCGAAGAAGCCCCTGGAGGATCTGGAGGCTTATGCGGAATCGCTCGGCCGCTTCGTGTTCCGCTCCGGCTTCATCATGAAGCCGCTGTTCTCGCAGGCGAAGGCCGATCCGAAGCGCGTGATCTATGCCGAGGGCGAGGACGAGCGCGTGCTGCGCGCCGTGCAGGTCGTCGTCGAGGAAGGCATCGCCCGGCCGATCCTGATCGGGCGCCCGAGCGTCGTCGAGGCGCGCATGAAGCGCTTCGGCCTGTCCATGGAGATCGGGCGGCACTTTGAGCTGGTGAACCCGGAGGACGACCCGCGCTACCGCGATTACGTCGCCACCTACGTGGAGGCTGCGGGACGCAAGGGCATTACGCCCGATGCGGCGCGGACGCTCGTGCGCACCAACAACACCGTCATCGGCGCGCTCGCCGTGAGGCGAGGGGATGCGGACGCGCTGATCTGCGGGCTCGAGGGCCGCTTCCAGTCCCGCGTCAAGCACATCAAGGACATCATCGGGCTCGCGCCCGGCGTGCACGAGATGGCGGCCCTGTCGCTCGTCATCACGTCGAAGGGCGCCTACTTCCTCGCCGACACGCATGTGCAGTTCGATCCGACGGCGGAAGAGATCGCCGACATGACCATCGCCTGCGCCAGCCACGTGCGTCGTTTCGGCATCGAGCCCAAGATCGCGCTCCTGTCCCACTCGGATTTCGGCGCGGCGGACAGCCGCTCGGCGCTGAAGATGCGCGAGGCTTTGGCCTGCATCAACGAGCGCGCGCCGGATCTCGAAGTCGACGGCGAGATGCAGGCGGACGCGGCCCTGTCCCAGATGATCCGCGAGCGCGTCAACCCCAACTCTCGCCTGAAGGGCGAGGCCAACGTGCTGATCATGCCGAACCTGGACGCGGCCAACATCGCGTTCCAGTTCACGAAGGTCCTGGCGGATTCCCTTCCCGTCGGCCCGATCCTCATCGGCCCGGCCAAGCCCGCTCATATCCTGACCCCGTCCGTGACGGCACGCGGCATCGTCAACCTGACGGCCATCGCAGTCGTGGAGGCGCAGGCGGCGGAAGAGGATCAGCCGACGCTGATTTGAGGCCATTAAGCTCTAAGGAGAGCCCTCATCCTGAGGAGGTGCGAAGCACCGTCTCGAAGGACGAGGGCGTCTCCAGTGCACTCTGGACGATCCTTCGAGACGGTGCTTCGCACCTCCTCAGGATGAGGTTGAGTTTAGTTAGAAGCGCGGGACTACTCCGCCTTCGCGCTCACATTCAGCTTGTCGAGAATGGCCTTGGGATCCGGCTGCACGACCGCTTCCGCGATGCCGAAGCCTGATGGGTCCTTGGGGGTTGCGTTGACCGTAAGCTTGCCGGGCTTCGCGATGAAGCGGGCGATAGCCTGGCTCAGGGTCTGAGCCTGTTCGGAGTTGCCGATCATCGCCGGCACCACGAAGGCCGCAGCCGCGGCATAGGTCCGGCGCAGGGCTTCCGGCGTCGTCTTCTGCTCCTTCGCGGCTTGGGTCATGTAGCGCTCGAACAGGCCCTTGTTCTCCACCGTAAGATCGAGCGCCTTCGCCTTCGCACCGAGCAGCGCGACGGTTGCAAGGGCCGTATCGGCGTTGAAGATGTCCTTGCCGACATTGCCGATGCGGCCGGTCAAGCCGATGCTGCCCATGTCCTGACCTTGGAACGAAACTTCGTTGAGCATGATTTCACTCGTGGCCTCGTTCCAGGCGGCGGCGGCGAGGAGCGACACGTCGACGTTCTTGTAGCCGAGTGCCAGAAGCTCCTTGATGCCGTCGTCTGTGCTGTTCGACGGCAGAGCCATCGCAAAATTCTGCAGGCCGATGCGAATATTGGTCGGAACGGCGTTGACGGGCTGGTCGGCGGTCAGTTCGAAGCCTTTCAGTCCGGCCTGAACCTTCACTTTCTTGCCTTCGTCGTCGGTGGTTCCGTCGATGGAGAGGCCTGACAGGCGCAGCGTCCCCAAGGTCGGGACAAGGCTGCGCATCGCGGCAGGGTCGATCTCGTCGAAGGATTTGCCCTGGAGGGCTCTCAAGCCTTCGATCGTTTGCTTGAACGAAAAGCCGGTGAGGCTCAGGCCGTCGATCCTGACGTGGTTGTCCTTGTCGGAAAACTCGAAACCTTCCCATCGCACGTCGGCCGGCTGAGCATCCGTGCCTCCTGCATAGGCGATGCGGTTGATGCGCGCCTGACCGGGCGAATCCTTGCCTTTGGAGTTCACCTCGATGCTGGACGCCTCCATGACGCCGATGTGGAACGCGTCGAGGAGATCGGCGATTGCCGAAACGAGACGAGCTTGATCACCGGAGGACAGGTCCTTGCGCTCGGCCATCTCGGTCAGGGCACCCACGGTGCCTGTCCAGGAATCCTTGGTCGGGCGCCCCTGGAAATCGCGCCCGCTGAAGCGTGCGATTTTGATCGTCACCCCATCTTCAGCATCCGCAACCTCGGTGTTCTCGATAGAGAACCCGCCGTAGATCCTGATGAGCGGAGCGGAGGCGCTGTCGGCCTTCGTCTCATAAAGTCGGGCGAGAGCCGGCAGATCGAGTTCGTCCAAGCGCGTGCGGCCCGTGCTGATCAGCGCCGTGTTCGCGTCGCCGCTCGTCTGCGTCGCACTCGTCTCGATCAGGATCGATGCAACCCGGCCGTCGGTGATGTTGCTCAGCGTGGCATTTCGGTAGGTCGTCGTCTGTGACTGCGCGCCGATGGTCTGCTTCACCCGCGCCTCGGGAATCGTGATCTGTTTCACGGTGATGCGCTTGAGGCGGCTTTCCATCGGCTCCGTCGAGGTCGAGGAAAGCAGCGCCTCGATATCGGCCCGCGATGATGAGACACCGGAGAACTCGATCCGCTTGGCTTCATAGGTCGTCGACCCAAACGTGAAGTTCACGTTCTCCAGGCTGAAGCTGTCGGCCGATTGCGCGAACGCCGCGCTCCAGAGCGGAACCTTGACGGCTCCTACGGCAATACGGTGGCCGCCATTGTCGACCACGAGGTCGCGGATCACGGCAGGCTCGAACTGCAAAGCCGCAGAACATGCCATCAAGCCGAATGCGCAGACGCCTGCGCGATAACGAAGTCCCATCTTGTCCCCCAGGCCGGCGAATCTGGCGCCGGTCGAGCCTTAATGAAAATGCCGGAGGGAGAATAGGGCGCTGCGAAACGATTTTACAACGAGAACGAGGTGCCGCAGCCGCAGGATGCGGTCGCATGGGGATTCTCGATCTTGAAGGACTGGCCGATCAGGTCGTCCACGAAGTCGATCACGGAGCCGTCCATGTACTGGATCGACACCTCGTCCACGACCACGGTGGCCCCATCCCTTTCGATCACGAGGTCATCGTCCTGCCGGGTCCGGTCCACGTCGAAGGCATACTGGAACCCGGAGCAGCCGCCTCCGTTGACGCTGATTCTCAGGTGGGAACCCGCAGGCTCGGACGACATGATCTCGTTGATGCGGCGGGCGGCGCGGTCAGTCAGGGTGATACCGGTCATGGGCACTTCCAGTCCTCGCAAGGACGCAATTCTTGCATAAGATGTTAAGAGCAAGGTAAGTGCGCGCTGACAAGGCTTCAACCCGGGGATGATTGTGCGGCCCTTTGGCGAGAGATGGCGAGCCCCCTATGCCTGCGACCCTTGGGGAAGCAGAGGCCGGCTGTTCCCGGAGGCGGTCTCGCCGACGCGCAGCGAATTCCAGCGCGACCGGGACCGGATCATCCATTCCTCGGCCTTTCGGCGCCTGAAGCACAAGACGCAGGTCTTCGTCTATCACGAGGGCGACCATTTCCGGACCCGGCTGACCCACACCATCGAGGTGAGCCAGATTGCCCGGGCGCTCGCCCGTTCGCTCGGCCTCGACGAGGATCTGGCCGAGGCGCTGGCGCTGTCCCACGACCTGGGCCATACGCCCTTCGGCCATACGGGCGAGGATACCCTCGACGAATGCATGGCCGGGTTCGGCGGCTTCGATCACAACGCCCAGGCGCTGCGGGTCGTCACTCGCCTGGAGCGCCGTTACGCGGAATACGACGGGCTCAATCTCACCTGGGAAACGCTGGAGGGATTGGTCAAGCACAACGGACCGCTCCTGGGTGCCGATGGGCAGCCGACCCTGCGCTATGCCGCCCGGGGCGTTCCGCTGGCGATCCTCGAATACAACGCCCAGCAGGACCTGGAACTTGGCACCCATGCCGGAGGAGAGGCCCAGGCGGCGGCCATTGCCGACGACATCGCCTACGATGCCCACGACATCGACGACGGGTTGCGGGCCGGGCTGTTCAGGATCGAGGAATTGCGCGAGGTGCCGTTTCTCGACGGCCTCCTGACGGATATCGACGCGCGCTATCCGACCCTCGAACTCTCCCGGCGGATTCACGAGCTGACCCGGCGCGTCATCACCCGCTTCGTCGAGGATGTGGTCGCGGAAGGAGAGCGCAGGATCGCGGCGCTGTCTCCGCAGAGCGCGGAGGATATCCGGCGGGCCGACGACACCATGGTGTGCTTTTCGCACGCCATGAAGGAGGCCGACGCCTCCATCAAGCGGTTCCTTTATGCCCGTATGTACCGGCACCCGGACGTGATGCGGGTCCGCGCCCAGGCGGACGCCGTGCTGCGCGACCTTTTTCGGCGCTTCAAGGCCGAGCCGGAGCTGATGCCGGAGGAATGGCAGGCCGACTTGCCGAAGGACGACGAGCCCCGGCTCGCCCGCCGCGTGGCCGATTACATCGCCGGCATGACGGACCGCTATGCGATCCTTGAGCACCGGCGCCTGTTTGACGTGACGCCGGACCTGCGCTAGGCGGCACCCATGGAATTCCGGGGCCGAAGGCCCCTCAGAGACAAAGTACCATGAATATTTTCGGGCTGTTTGAGAAGCGGGTTGCGGATGCGCTCGGCCGGTTGGCCGAGGCGGGTAAGATACCGTCGGGGCTGGACGTCAGCCGCGTCGTGGTCGAGCCGCCGCGCGACCCCTCCCACGGCGACCTCGCCACGAACGCCGCCATGGTGCTGGCCAAGGAGGCGCGCATGAACCCGCGCGCCCTGGCCGAGCTTCTCGTCGCCGACCTCCAGGGCGATCCGCGCGTCACCAGCGTGGAGATCGCCGGTCCCGGCTTCATCAACATCCGCCTCGAGTCTTCGGTCCTGCACGAGGTCCTTCGGGCCGCCGTCGTCGACACCGACGGTTTCGGGCGGAGCGGGCAGGGGGCTGGTTCGCCGGTCAATGTCGAGTATGTCTCGGCCAATCCGACAGGCCCGATGCATGTAGGCCATTGCCGGGGCGCGGTCTTCGGCGACGCCCTGGCCGGCCTTCTCGATTTTGCGGGCTACAAGGTCACCCGCGAGTACTATATCAACGATGCCGGCGCGCAGGTCGATGTCCTCGCCCGCTCGGCCTATCTCCGCTACAAGGAAGCCCTTGGCCACGATATCGGCGCGATCCCGGAGGGACTCTATCCTGGCGACTACCTGAAGCCGGTCGGCGAGCGGATGGCAAAGGAATACGGCACGAGCCTGCTCGACAAGCCGGAATCCGAGTGGCTGCCACTCGTGCGCGAGACGTCCATCGACGCCATGATGGACATGATCCGGGACGACCTCGCGGCCCTCAATATCCACCACGACTTGTTCTTCTCGGAGCGCTCCCTGCAGTTGGGCCCGGTGGATCAGGTCAAGGAGCTCATCACGGAGCTGCGCGGCCGCGATCTCGTCTATATGGGCCGCCTGCCGCCCCCCAAGGGACAGAAGGACGAGGATTGGGAGGACCGGGAGCAGCTTCTGTTCCGCGCCACCGCCTTCGGCGACGAGGTGGACCGCCCGCTCCTGAAGTCCGACGGCTCGTATACCTATTTCGCCTCCGACATCGCCTATCACCGCTCCAAGTTCGAGCGAGGCTTCGCCTCCATGATCGACGTCTGGGGCGCGGACCACGGTGGCTACGTGAAGCGCATGCAGGCGGCCGTGAAGGCTGTTTCAGACAATAAGGCCGACCTCGACGTGAAGCTCTGCCAGCTGGTGAAGCTGCTGCGCGGCGGCGAACCGGTGAAGATGTCGAAGCGCTCGGGTGACTTCGTGACGCTGCGCGAGGTGGTCGACGAGGTGGGCCGGGACGCCGCCCGCTTCATGATGATCTTCCGCAAGAACGATGCGACCCTCGATTTCGACCTCGCCAAGGTGGTCGAGCAGTCCAAGGACAACCCGGTCTTCTACGTCCAGTACGCCCATGCCCGCTGCGCCTCGGTCCTCCGGCAGGCTGGAGAGGCGTTCCCGGGCGTGGACTTTTCGGCGGCTCAGCTCGAGAAGGCGGATCTGTCCATTCTCCGTGACGAAGCGGAAATGGACATCGTCCATCGTATTGCTCAGTTTCCCCGGACGATCGAGGCCGCGGCAGAAGCTCATGAACCTCACCGGGTCGCATTTTATCTTTACGACCTGGCGAGCGCCTTCCACAGTCTATGGAATAAGGGCAAAGACTTGCCGCAATTACGCTTTGTTAATCTAACTGATAAAGATTCAACACAAGCGAGACTCGCTCTCGTGCATGCCCTCAAGGGCGTGCTCGCATCTGGTCTCGCAATCCTGGGCGTCACGGCACCCGACGAAATGCGATAGTGTTTCTTTAAGCGGATCAATCGCTTACGAAGCATTCGCGTCGGGTCTCGTCACGTCGTGCAGGCGGAGCAACGGTGCTCCTGTCGCGTAACTGGAGATCCGGCGCATGAGCGAATCAGTGAAGCCCCGTTTTGCCGTCGACCTCAACGAGATCGAACGGCAACTCGCGCAGGCGGGTACCCCGCAATCCCAGCCGGCTACCGCCGGGCGGACCGATCCGCTCGCGGAATTGGCTCGAATCGTGGGGCAAGACGACCCATTTCAAAGCATTTTGGCCAATGACGGCGCCAATCGTCCACGCCAGCAGGGCTCCTCAATCGACGATCTTTTCGCCTCCCGCGACACCGTGCCGCAAGGGGCTCGCGAGGTGCCGGTCCGTGCACCGCAGGGAGGTCACGCCGCGCCGTCGTTCGATCTCGGCGGATACCCGCAGAGCCATGTCCGCACCCCTGAGCCCGCTTACTCCCGCCAGTCCGGTTCCCAGGATCACGATGCCTACGGCAACGAGGCCTATGCGCAGGATTACTATGCCGACCAGGCCGGGCATTACGCCGAGCAGGGTTACGATCAACCGCAGGATTACGCACCGGTCGAGAAGCGTCGCTCCCGCAAGGGCATGGTCGCCATTGCGGCGGTCGTCGGCGCGGTCGTGCTTGGCGGCGGAGGAGCTTATCTGGCGTCGGGGTCGTCGGCGGTCACCGGGGGTGAGCCCCCGCTCGTGAAGGCCAACAACGAGCCCACCAAGATCCAGCCGCAGAACCCCGGCGGGGTCGAAATCCCGAACCAGAACAAGCAGATCTACGAGCGCGCCAACCAGAATACGGCAACCAAGGTGGTCAACCGCGAGGAGCAGCCGGTCGACTTGCAGCAGGCCGTGCGCATGAATGGAGGCGCCGTGGCCGATGCTACGGGCGGTACAATCCCCGCTGGCACGGTCAAGCCTCAGCAAACCGCCAGCCTGAATCTCGGAGAGCCCAAGAAAGTCCGCACGGTCACGATCCGTCCTGACGGCACCGTGGCAGGTTCGGAGCATCCGGCAGCCCAGCCGGCGGCGCCCGCAGCCATGACCCTACCGCCCCAGGCTCAGGCGACGCCGGCCCCCGTCCAGACTGCATCGGCCCAGCCCCGTGCGGCCGCGAGCACTCCGGTCGCGGCTCCCGCCACGCCCGCTCCAGCCCCGAAGCCGGCCGCAGCCACGCCCGCACCGACGCAGGTCGCGTCCGTCCAGCCGGTTGCCCCGGCGGCTACGGCTGCGGACACGACGCCCGGCGGCGGCTTCGCCGTGCAGCTCGGCCTCGCGAACTCGGAAGCCGGTGCCCAAACCGCCTTCGCATCCTTCCAGCGTAAGTATCCGGACCTCGAAGGCATGCCATCCCTTATCCGCAAGGCCGAGGTGAACGGCAACACCATCTATCGCGTTCGCGTCGGACCCCTATCCAAGGAGGAAGCCTCCTCGCTCTGCTCCAAGCTGCAGGGCCAGGGCGGACAGTGCTTCGTCGCCAAGAACTGAAACAGCTTGGCGGGCAAGATTCCTTGACCCTGTCGAGCAGGAGACTTAAGGCGCGGGTATGAACACCCGCGCCTTTATTGCTGGCTGCTCCGGCACCGAGCTCACCCCTGACGAGGTCGCTTTCTTCAAGGAGGCGGATCCCTGGGGATTCATCCTGTTCCGCCGAAATGTGGAGGCGCCTGAGCAGGTGAGGGCGCTCTGCGCCTCCTTGAGGGAGGCGGTCGGCCGGGCGGACGCTCCGATCCTGATCGACCAGGAGGGGGGGCGGGTTCAGCGCCTGGGGCCGCCTCATTGGCCCAAATACCCATCGGGCAGCGTCTATGGCCGCCTTCACGCGAACGATCCGCTCGTCCAACGCGAGATCGCCCGGCTCGGGGCCCGGCTGATCGCTCATGATCTCCGCTCGGTCGGCATCACGGTCGATTGCCTGCCGGTCCTGGACGTCCCATCGCCGGGCGCCCACGACGTGATCGGGGATCGGGCCTACGGCAAGACCCCGAGCCAGGTCGCCATTCTGGGCCGGGCCGCCGCTGAAGGCCTCCTGGCGGGTGGCGTGCTGCCGGTGGTCAAGCATATGCCGGGCCATGGCCGCGCCGGCGCCGACAGTCACCTGGCCCTGCCGGTGGTCGATGCTTCCCGCGAGGATCTGGAGCGCCACGATTTCGCGCCGTTCCGCATGCTGACCGACATGCCCCTCGCCATGACGGCGCACGTGGTCTACACGGCTCTCGACCCGGAGCGGCCCGCGACGACCTCTCCCGTCGTCATGCAGGAGATCATCCGCGGCCATATCGGCTATGACGGGCTGGTGATGACCGACGATCTGTCGATGCACGCCCTTTCCGGCTCGTTCCGGGACCGGACGGAGGCCGCCTTCGCGGCCGGCTGCGACATGGCCCTGCATTGCAACGGCAAGATGGAGGAGATGAGCGCCATCGCCGAGGCTGCCCCTACCTTAAGCGGAGAAGCCTTGCGGCGCGCTAACGCAGCGTTAGCGCGCATCACGCATGATCCGGAGCCTCTGGATCCTGTGGATGCCCGGTCCAGGCTCGATTCTGCTCTTGCGATGATCGCCTAAAGCTAATGAAGGTTCGAACTCTGTGAATTGAGTACGGTCGATGGCAAATCCCTTACCCTTCGAGGACGTTGAGCGCACGGAGCGGGCCGATAGCGAGCCCGCCCTGCTCGTCGACGTGGATGGGTTCGAAGGGCCGCTCGACCTCCTGCTGGAGCTTGCCCGGCGTCAGAAGGTGGACCTCCACCGCATTTCGATCCTGGCGCTCGCCGAGCAATACATCGCCTTCATCGAGGCGGCGCGCCGGATGCGTCTGGAGCTGGCGGCGGATTACCTCGTGATGGCGGCCTGGCTCGCCTACCTCAAGTCGCGCCTCCTGCTGCCCGAGCCGCCGAAGGGCGAGGAACCGAGCGCCGAGGAGCTCGCTTCGGCCTTGGCCCTGCGCCTGCGGCGCCTGGAGGCGATCCGCGAGGCCGCGAAGAAGATGGGCGAGCGTGCGTGGCTCGGGCGCGACGTCTTCGCCCGAGGCGCGCCCGAGCCCGTGGTCATCCTCCGGGATTCCCGCTACGAGGCGAGCCTCTACGACCTCCTCAAGGCCTATGCCCAGCAGCGGCAGATCCAGTTCAACGCCCGGGTGTCCCTGCACAAGCGGAACGTCTGGTCGCTGGTCGATGCCCGGGAGGCCCTTGAGCGGCTGGTCGGCCACTTGAACGACTGGGTGACCCTCGACACCTATCTGATGGAATACATGGTCGAGCCTGCCATGCGACCGACGATTCTCGCCTCTGCCCTGTCAGCCACCTTGGAAATGGTGCGCGAGGGCAAGTTGACGGTTCGGCAGGACGAGGCCTTCGCCCCGGTCTGGGTCAAACCCGTGGCCGACCCGGCCGAGGCAGGAGCTTAGGATGCTGCCCGATATGCAGGACGATGCGACCGAGATGCCGGAAGCCGAGGCGCAGGAGATCAGCCATGTTCCCGATCACGGCGAGGCCATGCGGATCGCCGAGGCGCTCCTGTTCGCCGCGCCCGCACCCCTGAGCGTCGAGGAGCTGAGCGGGCGCCTGCCGGAAGGCGCCGATGTGGAGAAGATCCTTCAGGACCTGACCGAGCTCTACGCTCCCAGAGGCGTGAATCTCGTCCGGGTGGCCGGGAAATGGACCTTCCGCACGGCCGGCGACCTGTCCTTCGTGCTCGCCCGCGATGTGGTCGAGCAACGCAAGCTGTCCCGCGCCGCCATGGAGACACTGGCGATCATCGCCTATCACCAGCCGGTCACCCGTGCCGAGATCGAGGAGATCCGCGGCGTCGCCACCTCCAAGGGCACCGTCGATACCCTCCTGGAAACCGGCTGGATTCGCCTGAGGGGGCGCAGGAAGGCTCCCGGCCGTCCGGTGACCTACGGCACGACAGCGGGCTTCCTGGAGCATTTCGGCCTCGACGCCATCGAGGACCTTCCGGGTCTCGAGGAGCTCAAGGGTGCAGGCTTCATCGAAGGTCGCGTGCCTTCGGACCTCTCTGTGCCGACGCCCTCCGATGCGGACGCCCTGCGTGAGGACGAGGATCCGCTCGAAGACGATCTGCTTCAGCCTCTCGACATGCACCAGACCGAGGTGGGCGAGGAATGAACGCAAGACCCGCAGGAGCCGCGCGCGACCTGCTTCGTCTGCCCCGCTGGGGGCAGCGCGGAACGGCGGGTGCGTCGATTCCGGCCCAGTTGACCTTCGAGAGCATCGTCCAGGCCTATGACAGCCAGCGGGCGCTCGACGGGGTCTCGCTGACCATCGAGCCAGGGGAGATCGTCTGCCTGCTCGGCCATTCCGGTTGCGGCAAGACTACCCTACTACGCATCGCCGCGGGTGTCGAAATGCCGACCTCAGGCCGGGTGCTCATGGACGGGCGGGAAGTCAGCGGACCGAGGACTTTCCTGGAGCCGGAGAGGCGTGGCATCGGGCTCATGTTCCAGGATTATGCCCTGTTCCCGCACATGACGATCCTCCAGAACATCATGTTCGGCCTCAAGGATCTCTCGGCCTCCGAGGTTGGCATCGCGGCGCGGCGCGCTTTGTCCCGAGTCGGGCTCGAACATTATGCCAACGAGTACCCACATACGCTCTCCGGCGGCGAGCAGCAGCGGGTGGCGCTGGCCCGTTCGATTGCGCCGCGTCCCGGCGTCCTGCTCATGGACGAGCCGTTCTCGAACCTCGACCGGCGCATGCGCGATGCGATCCGGGACGAGACCGTCGCAATTCTGAGAGAAACCGGCGCTACGACCATCGTCGTCACGCACGATCCCGAGGAGGCGATGCGGATCGCCGACAGGATCGTGCTCATGCGTTCCGGCACGATCATCCAGCAGGGCGAGGCGGAGGAGATCTATCGCCGCCCGGCGAACCTGTTCGCGGCCCGCTTCTTCTGCGACTTCAACGAGCTTGAGGGCGTGGTCCGCAACGGCCAGGTCTCCTGTCCGGTGGGCGTCTTCCCGGCGCCGCACCTGAAGGATGGCCCGGCCATCGTCTGCGTGCGCCCTCAAGGGGTAAAGCTCAAGCCCGCAGGCTTCTGCCTGCCGGGACGTGTGATGTCTCGTCGCTTTCTCGGCGAGGTCGATCTGGTGCACATTGATGTGCAGGGGGTTGACCGCCCCCTGCAGGCACGCGTTCACGATCCCGTTGGCGTGAAGGAGGGACAGGATGTGGGCATCGAGATCGCGACTAAGGATGTCCTTGTTTTCGCCGCCTCCGACGCATAGGTTGGCGGCGAGTTCATATCGAGAAGCCGCGCCTGTTCAGGCGCAGGAGGAATTGCCATGGGTGGCACGAGTATTTGGCACTGGATCGTCGTCGGTCTGATCGTCGTCCTTCTGTTCGGACGCGGCAAGATCTCCGACATGATGGGTGACGTCGCGAAGGGCATCAAGGCCTTCAAGAAGGGCATGTCCGAGGACGATACGCCGGCAAAGCCGGTGCAGCCGTCCGAGCCGGTCCGCACCCTCGACCATCAGGCGGGTGCTCCCACGAGCACCGCAACGACGGACCACAAGGTCGGCTAAGCTTCGTGCGCCGCCGCTTCGGAGCGGCGTGTCAGTACGCGTGAGTACCTAAAGGCAGGTTCGAGGCCACGTCATGTTGGACATGAGCTGGGGTGAGGTCATGGTGATCGGCGCCGTCGCGCTGATCGTGATCGGCCCGAAGGATCTGCCGAAGGCGCTGCGGACGGTCGGGCAGGTGACGGGGAAGCTTCGCAGAATGGCGGCGGAGTTCCAGGGGCAGTTCAACGAGGCCATGCGCGAGGCCGAGCTCGACGAGGTCAAGAAGCAGCTTCAGGGGATGAACGATTCCGTCTCCTCCGTCGGCAATACGAGTTTCAACCCGATCCAGACGATCCGGGATGAGCTCAAGACATCGATCGAAGCGCCCGTGGCGTCGGCCGTGAAGGCTCCCGAGACTGAGACCAGGCAGGATGTTCCGCCGGTGACGGCGGATCAGGTCGCGGCGTCCGAGCCGGAAACGCCTGTGAAGGAGGCCTCCGATGCCTCGGTTCAGGCGGTGGTGGAAGGGCGTGACCCGGTACCTGCCGATCCCTTAGTCGAGCTGCCGCTTCCGCCGAGCGTGGATCCGGCCACAGAGATCGCCGAATCCTTGCGGCGGGAGGCCGAGTATGAGGCCCAGCAGGCTGCCCTTGCCGAGCAACTTTCAGAAAAACCAGAAAAATCGGACGCGAAAGCCGGATGACCACCGCCGCTGAAGACGATGAGGTCGAAGCTTCGCGCGCGCCTCTGATCGAGCACCTGACCGAGCTGCGCTCACGCCTGATCAAGGCGTTGGTTGCCTTCGTGATCATGTTTTTTATCTGCTTCGCCGCCGCGAAGTACATCTACAACGCGCTCGTGTGGCCCTATGTCCTCGCGGTCGGCTCGCCCGAGAGGGCACACCTAGTCTATACCCACGGCCTCGAATACCTGTTCACGCAGATCCAGGTCGCGGCCTTCGGCGCCGGCTTTCTGGCCTTTCCGGTCATCGCCGTGCAGATCTACAAGTTCGTGGCGCCGGGCCTCTACAAGAACGAGCGCCGCGCCTTCGTCCCCTATCTCTTCGCGACGCCGCTTCTCTTCCTCATCGGCGCGGCCTGTGTCTATTTCATCGCCATGCCGCTCCTCATGCGCTTCTCCGTGGGCATGCAGCAGCTGGCGACGGACACGAGCCCGGCCATCGAATTCCTGCCCAAGGTCAGCGAGTACCTGTCGCTGATCATGACGCTGATCTTCGCCTTTGGCATCTGCTTCCAGCTTCCGGTGGTCCTGACGCTGCTCGCCCGAGCCGGGATCATCGACTCGCAGTTCCTGAAGGACAAGCGTCGCTACGCGATCGTCTTCGTCTTCGTGCTCGCCGCGGTCCTCACGCCGCCGGACGTGATCAGCCAGTTCGCCCTTGCGATCCCCACCTTGCTTCTTTACGAGGCATCCATCTTCTCCGTGACCATGGTCGAGAAGAAGCGTGCGGAAGCCGAGGCCGCGCGCGCGGCAGAGGGGTAGAGGCCGAAAGGACTCCACATCGGCCGCCATCCTCGGCATAAGGTGAAGGGTCGGTCTCGTCGGAAAGGGCAGGGCCGCTCGATGAAGCAGGTCCTCATCCCATGCACGACATCCGTTCCATCCGCGAGAACCCCGCGGCTTTCGACCAAGGCCTCCGGAACCGGGGCATGGAGCCCCTGTCCGCGCAGCTGATCGCCCTCGACGATACCCGGAAGGCCGCGATTTCCGCCCTGCAAGCCGCCACCGAGCGCCGCAATGCCCTGTCCAAGGAGATCGGCCAGGCGAAGGCCAAGAAGGACGAGTCCCGGGCCCAGGAGCTGATGGCCGAGGTCGCCCGGATCAAGGAGACGATGCCGGAGCTGGAGGAGGGCGAGCGTGCTGCCGAGAAGGCGCTGTTCGCGGTCCTTGCCGCCATTCCCAATATCCCGAAGGAAGAGGTGCCGGTCGGTGCCGACGAGCACGGCAACGTGGAGCGCCACCGCTTCGGCACGCCGCCGACCATGAACAACGCCAAGCAGCATTTCGAGATCGGCGAGGCGCTCGGCCTCATGGATTTCGAAACGGCCGCAAAGCTTTCCGGCTCGCGTTTCGTCGTGCTGAAAGGCGGTCTGGCGCGCCTGGAGCGCGCGCTCGGCCAGTTCATGATCGACCTTCACACCACCGAACACGGCTACACGGAAGTGAACCCGCCGCTGCTGGTGCGGGACGACGCCATGTTCGGAACGGCGCAGTTGCCGAAATTCGAGGACGATCAGTTCTGGGCCTTCCCCGGCAATTCGCTCGAGCAGATCGTGGCCGCTGCGCTCGAAGGTCAGCCACGCGATGCCGTCGCCAAGCTCATCAAGGACACCCGCTACGGCATGATCCCCACGGCCGAGGTCACGCTCACCAATCTCGTGCGCGAGCAGATCCTCTCCGAGGAGGAACTGCCGCTGCGCTTCACCGCGCTCACCCCGAGCTTCCGTGCCGAGGCCGGTTCGGCGGGACGCGACACGCGCGGCATGATCCGCCAACATCAGTTCGTGAAATGCGAGCTCGTCTCCATCACCACGCCCGAGACGTCGGCCGACGAGCATGAGCGCATGCTCACGAGCGCCGAGAACGTGCTGAAGAAGCTGGAACTGCCGTTCCGCACCATGACGCTCTGCACGGGCGACATGGGCTTCTCCTCGACCAAGACGTACGACATCGAGGTGTGGCTGCCGGGACAGGGGATGTATCGCGAGATTTCGAGCTGCTCGGTCTGCTCCGATTTCCAGGCGCGGCGCATGAACGCCCGCTATCGCGCGACCGGCGAGAAGCAGCCGCGTTTCGTGCACACGCTCAACGGCTCCGGCCTCGCGGTCGGGCGTACGCTCGTGGCCGTTCTGGAGAACTACCAGAACGAAGACGGCAGCGTCACGATCCCTTCGGCGCTTCAGCCCTATATGGGCGGGATGACACGCATCGAGCGTCAGGCCTGACATGCGCATTCTCTGCACCAATGACGACGGCATCCATGCTCCAGGGTTGAAGACCCTGGAGGCCATCGCGCGCAACCTGTCGGACGACGTGTGGGTTGTCGCGCCCGAGACCGATCAAAGCGGCGTCGCCCATTCGCTCTCTCTCAACGATCCTCTGCGCCTGCGCGAGGTTTCCAGCCGGCATTTCGCCGTGAAGGGCACGCCGACCGATTGCGTGATCATGGGCGTGCGCCACCTCATGCGCGACGCCCGGCCCGACCTCGTGCTCTCCGGCGTGAACCGGGGCCAGAACGTGGCGGAGGACGTGACCTATTCAGGCACGGTGGCCGGTGCCATCGAGGGCACGATCCTCGGCATCCCGTCCATCGCGCTCTCGCAGGCCTACGGGCCAGGCACCCGCAACGCGCCGCGCTGGCAATGCGCCGAGCATCACGGCCCAAAGGTCGTGCGCAGGATCCTCGAGGCGGGCGTCGACAAGGGCATCCTCGTCAACGTCAACTTTCCCGATTGCGAGCCCGAGGAGGTCGAGGGGACGGCTCTCGTCAACCAGGGCCAGCGCACGCAGGAACTCCTGCGCCTCGACGAGCGCCAGGACGGGCGCGGCAATCCCTATTTCTGGATCGCCTTCGAACGGCGCCCGTTCACGCCTGGCAACGGCACCGATCTCTGGGCCATCGCCAACCGGCGCATTGCCGTCACGCCACTTCGCATCGACATGACGGACGAGCCGACGCTGACGCGCTACGCGCAGGCGTTCGGCGGATGAGCGAGCAGACGCGATGAACCAGGACATGCCTTTCCTGCCTGAAGCGGAAGCCCGCGACGAGCAGGAGGCGATCGGTGCCGCGTCCTTCATCCTGTCCCTGCGCGCCAAGGGCATCCGCGACACGGCGCTCCTGCGCGCCATGGAACTCGTGCCGCGCGAAGTCTTCGCCCCGCGCCGCTTCACCGATCTCGCCCGCACGGACGTGGCGCTCCCGCTGCCCTGCGGGCAAACGATGACGGGACCCGCCACGGTCGCGGCCATGCTGCTGGCGCTGGGCGTCCAGCCGGGCCAGCGCGTTCTGGAGGTCGGTACCGGCAGCGGCTATGTCACTGCATTGCTGGCAAGGCTCGGCGCGGAAGTCACGAGCGTCGAGCGCTTCAACACGCTGGCGGAAAGCGCCGCGCAGCACCTGAAGATCGTCGAGGCGGGAAAGGTACGCGTCGAAGTAGGCGATGGCCTGGCCGCGCGGGTGCGCGACCGCTTCGACCGGATCCTGCTCAACGGTGCCTGTCCCGAAATCCCCGAGACCGTGACGACCCTTCTCGGACCAGGGAGCCGCCTGGTGGGGGCGCTTACCATCGCGGCTGTGCCGCATCTCGTGCGGATCGAACGCAATGCCGAGGGTGAATTGACGCAATCGGTCGGCGCGGCCCTGCGCATCTCACCCCTCGTCACCGGCATTGCGGCCACACTCTGACCCAATTGAAATATTTTCGGACAGGGTTACGACAAACCGCCTAACGTCAACCGTTGCTTAACCTGAACAGGCTTTTAATGGCTCCATCGAGTTGCGTTCGGTTGGGGTTGAGTGATGCGTTTGCGTGTGTGTTCTGGGCATTGGGGTGCGGTGTCGCGGATCGCTCTGGTGGGGCTGATCGGCAGTGCGGCGGCAGCTTGCAGTACCGATAGTGCGCGGTTCGCCGAGAACCCGTTCTCGAACCCCTTCGCGGCCAGCGAGCGCATGGACACCACGGCCTCCATGGCGCCTCAACCCGCTCCCTCCTATTCGGCCGCGCCGATGCCAACGTCGACCGTTCAGGCGCAGGCTCTGCCTCCGGTTCAGTCCCAGCCCCTGTCGCAGCCTGCCCGCATCGCCTCCGCTCCCGCTCCGGTTCAATCGCGGCCCATGCCGGTCGCTCCGGCGCAGTCTGCGAGCCGCCCCCAGTTCCGCCTCGTCGATACCTCGAAGGTGCCGGCCGCAACCACGCCGGGCGCTGCCGCCGAGCCGACGAAACGCGTTCGTCCGGGCATGACGCAAACGGCTCAGGCTCCCGCGCCAATCGCTCCTGCTCATGCCCGGTCCGCGCCGATGCAGGTCGCCGCCGCGACCGATGAACCGTTGGTCTCCGCGCCCAAGCCCCTCGTGTCCGCTCCGAAGCCGGTCGTGGAGCAGCCGAAGGTGGCGGCTCTCACCCAGCCCGAGCAAGTGAAGCCCGCCGTTCAGCCGGTCGCGCCGGCTCCCCAGCCGGAGGCTGCCAAGGCTCCCGTGCAGGAGCCCGAGCAGACCGCCAGCCTGTCGGGCGATTTCCGGTGGCCGGCCCGCGGCCGCGTCATCGCCGGGTTCGGCGCCAATGGCGGCAATGAAGGCATCAACATCGCCGTTCCCGAAGGCACACCGGTCAAGGCTGCCGAAGCCGGCACCGTGACCTATGCAGGCAGCGAGGTGAAGGGCTACGGCAACCTCGTCCTGATCAAGCACGAGAACGGCTATGTCTCGGCCTACGCCCATAACGGCTCGCTCAACGTAAAGCGCGGCGAGCAGGTGAAGCGCGGCCAGGTGATCGCAACCTCCGGCCAAACCGGCAACGTGACGTCGCCGCAGCTCCACTTCGAGATCCGCAAGGGCGCGCAGCCCGTCGATCCGATGAAGCATCTCGGCGGCTGATCAGGCCAAGAGTTTAGATCGGTCTCGCCTGTCGAGGCCGGTCGAATGAGGGGACGGTGGAGCTCAGCCACCGTCCCTTTGTCGTTTCAGACGTCACGAAACATTGCGAAACTCTGTCCTCATCCTGAGGAGCAGACGTAAGTCTGCGTCTCGAAGGAGGTTTCAGTGTTCTCCGGATCCTCCTTCGAGACAGTCGCTCCGCGACCTCCTCAGGATGAGGGTTATAGTTTTGATTTCTTCTTCAGATCGCCTTACCGAGCCGCCCGGCCAGATCCTGAATGAACTGCCAGGCCGTGCGCCCGGAGCGTGCCCCTCGGGTCGTGGCCCATTCGAGAGCCTCGGCCCGGATCGTGTCGCGGTCGGCCTGCAGGCCGAGATGGTCGACATAGGCGAAAACCATGTCGAGATATTCGTCCTGGCTGCACTTGTGGAAGCCGAGCCAGAGGCCGAAGCGGTCGGAGAGGGAAACCTTCTCCTCCACGGCTTCGCCCGGATTGATGGCCGTGGAACGCTCGTTCTCCATCATGTCGCGCGGCAGCAGATGGCGGCGGTTCGAGGTGGCGTAGAAGATCACGTTGTCGGGCCGCCCTTCGATCCCGCCTTCCAGGACCGCCTTGAGCGACTTGTAGGAGGTGTCGTCCGCGTCGAAGGAGAGATCGTCGCAGAAGACGATGAAGCGGTGCGGATCCTGGCGCAGGAGCCCCATGAGATCCGGCAGGGTTTCGATGTCCTCCCGGTGGATCTCGATCAGCTTGAGGGGAAGCGCGTTGGCCGGCTTGGCGTGGTTGATCTCCGCATGGACCGCCTTGACCAGGGACGACTTGCCCATGCCCCGGGCGCCCCAGAGGAGAGCATTGTTGGCCGGCAGGCCCCGGGCGAAGCGCTGGGTGTTCTCCGCGAGCTGGTCCCGGACCCGGTCGATGCCGCGCAGGAGGCTCATCTCAACCCGGTTGACCTTGGGGACAGGGGAGAGCCTGCGCCCGGCGGCCTGCCAGACGAAGGCATCGGCCTGCGTGAAACTGGCGTAAGCCGTGCCGGCGGGGACGAGGCGCTCCAGGGCATCGGCGATCCGCGTCAAAAGCGCCAGGGATTCGGAGGAGTTCAGATCGGCGGGCATGAATTTCCGGCTTCAAGAAACGGTGAGGATGCCGTGCTTAGCGCGAAAATGGCTGTCCGGTCCATGACAGAGGGGCTTTCGCCGTGCAGGAGCCTTGGGAAAGGCCTTGAACTTCATTGATTTCGGCGAGTCGATGGGTATAGTCCGCCACGCTTTGTAATCCCGTCCGGCGCGGGTGGGCCCAAAACGGGCCTGCCACGCGCCTTTATCCATGGAGAGCCGCTTGTTCATTTCACCTGCCTTCGCACAAGGGGCCCCGGCCGGGGGCGGAATGGAGATGATCCTTCAATTCGTTCCGTTCATCCTCATATTCGTGATCATGTGGTTCCTGATCATCCGGCCGCAGCAGCGCCGGGTGAAGACCCACCAGGAGATGATCAAGAACGTGCGCCGCGGCGATACGGTAGTCACCTCGGGCGGAATCATTGGCAAGGTGACGAAGGTCCTCGAGGATTCGAGCGACATCGAAGTCGAGATCGCCGACGGCGTGAAGGTGAAGGTGGCCCGGGCCATGATCTCCGAGGTCCGCTCCAAGAGCGAGCCGGTCAAGGCCTGATGTGAAAAGAAGCCGGCCCTCTGCGTATCCGACAAGGGCCGGTTCGCCGCAGAATGAATGCGGCAGGGTGTGTGAGAAAGGTTGAGCTGACGATGCTGCGCTTCTCGAGGTCGAAGATCATCGCCACCATGGCGATCATTGTGATCGGCCTGCTTCTTGCGGTTCCGAGCACGATGAATCGCGAGCAGCGTCAGGCCTATCTGAACGCCATTCCGAGCTGGATCCCGTCCTGGCTCGTTCCGTCCCGCGCCATCGTGCTGGGCCTCGACCTGCAGGGCGGCTCCCACGTCCTCCTGGAGGTCGATGGGCAAGACCTGTTGCGCGGCCAGATCACGCTCCTGCGCGACGACGTCCGCCGCATCCTGCGCGATACACGCGTTTCGTCGCAGAACGGCATTCAGACCGTCCAGCGGGGCGTGCAGATCCGCGTGCCGGATGCCGCCGACCGCGAGCGGCTCATGCCGCGCCTGCGGGAATTGTCGCAGCCCATCGGCAATGCCATGCTGGGCCAGGGTGGCGGCAATGCCATCCAGATCAACACGACGCCGGACGGCGTGATCACGCTGACTTACACGGATGCGGGCATCACCGAGCGCGTGCGCCGCGCCGTCGACCAATCCATCGAAGTGGTTCGTCGCCGTATCGATGCCACCGGCACGACGGAACCGAGCATTCAACGCCAGGGCGCCGACCGCGTTCTCGTCCAGGTTCCGGGCCTGCAGGATCCGCAGCAGTTGAAAGCCCTGCTGGGTGAAACCGGCAATCTCGAATTCCGCCTGCTGGCTCAAGCGGGCGCGACCGACGTCGACATGCTTCCCATGGAAGACGCGGGCGGCCAGCGCGTTCCCGTCGAGCGCCGGGTGATTGCCGAAGGCGGCGACCTGACGGATGCGCAGCCGGCCTTCGACAGCCAGACCCGCCAGCCCATCGTCAATTTCCGCTTCAACATCCGTGGCGCCCAGCGCTTCGGTCAGGCGACGACGGAAAATCTCGGCCGCCAGCTCGCCATCGTCCTCGACAACCGGGTAATCTCGGCTCCGACGATCCAGTCGCCGATCACCGGCGGCTCCGGCCAGATCTCCGGCAGCTTCACCGTCGAGCAGGTCAACAACCTGGCGGTCCTGCTGCGCTCCGGCGCCCTGCCTGCCAAGCTCACCATCGTCGAGGAACGCACGGTGGGGCCAGGCCTCGGACGCGATTCCATCGAGGCCGGTAAGTTGGCCACCTATGTGGCGGCCATCTTCGTCGTGATCTTCATGTTCGCCACCTACGGCGTCTTCGGACTGATCGCGAACATCGCCCTCCTCGTCCATGTGGGCCTCATCTTCGGCCTCATGTCGGTGCTCGAGGCCACGCTAACCCTGCCGGGCATCGCGGGCATCGTTCTCACCATCGGCACGGCGGTCGACTCGAACGTGCTCATCTACGAGCGCATCCGCGAAGAGGTGCATTCCGGGCGTTCCATCGTCTCGGGCATCCAGGCAGGCTTCGACCGGGCTTTCGCCACCATCATCGACTCGAACAGCACCATGGCGATCGCGGCCCTGATCCTGTTTTTCCTCGGCTCCGGTCCCGTGCGCGGCTTCGCCGTCGTGTTCATCCTCGGCATCCTAACGACCGTGCTCACCGCCGTCACCCTGACGCGCATGATGATCGCGCTCTGGTATCAGTGGATGCGTCCCAAAGTCCTTCCGTTCTAAGGAGTGCGTATCGTGCGCCTCATTCGCCTCTGGCCCGAAAACTCCCACTTTAACTTTATGCGCCTGCGGCGCTTCTCGTTCCCGCTGTCCGCCGTGATTTCGATCGCCACGGCGATCGTGCTCGTGACGATCGGCCTCAACTTCGGCATCGACTTCAAGGGCGGCACGCTCATGGAGATCCAGGCCAAGTCCGGCCAGGCCAACGTCGCCCAGATCCGCCAGACCGCCGAGAGCTTCGGCTTCGGCGACGTGGAGGTGCAGGAGTTCGGCACGGGCGGCGAGGTTTCCCTCCGCTTCCCGATCCAGGCCGGCGGCGAGTCCGCGCAGACGGCCGTGGTGCAGAAGGCCCGTGACACGTTCAGCAACGAATACGATTTCCGCCGTGTCGAGACGGTCGGCCCGCGCGTGTCGGGTGAGCTCGTACAATCCGGCACCATCGGCGTCGTGCTCTCGGTCATCGCGGTGCTGTTCTATCTCTGGTTCCGCTTCGAGCGCGAGCTGGCGGTCGCATCCATCATCGGCACGCTGCACGACATCGTGCTCACCATCGGCTTCTTCGTGATCACCCGTCACGAGTTCAACATGACGTCCATCGCGGCGATCCTGACCATCGTGGGCTATTCGCTCAACGAAACCGTGGTGGTGTTCGACCGAACCCGCGAGCTGATGCGCCGCTACAAGACGATGCCGGCCGAAGAACTGCTGAACCTGTCGATCAACCACACCATGTCCCGCACGATCATGACGGCGGTAACCACCGCGCTGTCGCTGCTCGCGCTGGTCCTCTTCGGCGGACAGGCGATCCAGGGCTTCGCGCAGGTCATGCTCTACGGCGTCGTTATCTGTACGTATTCGGCCATCTGCATTTCGTCGCCCATGCTGATCTATATCGGCCTGCGCGGGTCGGAGAGCGTGAAGGTGCCGGAGGGTCGGGCCGCCGCAGCGGAGTAGGACCATGAGCGATGGTCGCCTCTACGATGGCTTCCTGCCGGGGCGTCATCCGGTCGACGCCTATGGCAACGGCGGCTTTCGCTTTGCGGATATGTCCCATCGCGGTTCGCTGCTCGCCCTGCCGTCGGGGATCAGGGCCTGGCCGGTGAACGCCGTGGCCGAGCTCACGGACGAGGCGCTCGACCCGATCTTTGCCGAGGCCGATTCCATCGATCTTCTGCTCCTCGGCACGGGTGCCGACATTGCGGCCATCCCGGGTGCGTTCCGCACCCGGTTCCGGGAAGCGGGGATCGGTCTCGACGTGATGCAGACGGGCGCCGCCGCGCGCACCTACAACATCCTGCTCGCAGAGAACCGCAAGGTTGCTGCGGCGCTGATCGCCGTTCCCTGATATGGCCGAGGCAATCTCGAACTTCGCCCATTGCGAAGCCCTCGTGCGCGAGGCCGATCCGGATCGCTACTGGGCCAGCCTCTTCGCGCCCGCTGACAAGCGGCCACATCTCCACGCGCTCTATGCCTTCAACTTCGAGGTCGCCCGCGTCCGCGAGGCAGTGCGCGAAGCGCTCGTCGGCGAGATCCGCCTGCAATGGTGGCGCGATGCGCTGCAAGGCGAGGCGAGGGGCGATGTGCGCGCCAATCCGGTCGCCGCCGCCCTCGACGATACCATCGTGCAGTTCCGCCTGCCGCGACAATCCTTCGTCGATCTGATCGATGCCCGGATCTTCGATCTCTACGACGATCCGATGCCGAGCCTGAACGATCTCGAGGGCTATTGCGGCGAGACGTCGTCCAGCCTGATCCAGCTTGCGAGTCTCATTCTATCCGACGGCTCCAACCCCGGCACGGCGGATGCCGCAGGCCATGCGGGCGTCGCCTACGCGATCACCGGCCTCCTGCGCGCCTTTCCGCATCATGCGCGGCAGGGGCAGGTCTTCATTCCAGCCGAAATCCTGGCCCGCCACGGGGTGGTGCGCGAGGATATCGTCACCGGGCGCGGTGGGCCGGGACTGAAAGGGGCCTTATCTGATTTGCGCGCCGTCGCGCGCCGGCATCTCGACGAGACACGCAAGCTGCGGACGACCATCCCCGACGCTGCGAAGCCCGCTTTCCAGCCGCTTGCCTTGGTCGAACCCTATCTCAGGGTCATGGAGCGGCGTAACTACGATCCGTTCCATACGCCCGTCGACCTGCCGCAATGGCGACGCGTCTGGGCCCTCTGGCGCGGGCCATTTTAGGGGTCAAACACAAGCTTCGAGACGCGATCAGCCGTTCTGGCCGCTGTCGACGATGACGTGTTTCTTACCCAGCGAGCAATACTCGATATAGGTCTTGCCGTTATGGCGATACTGGATCTTTTGAGGCGCTTCTCCGGGCGCCGGGTTGGTGTCGCATTTCAGCTCTTCCTTCGGCTTCGTGTTTTCCTGACCATAGGCGGCAGGCGAAAGACCAAAGGCGACTATCAAGCCGAGCAGGACCGCGTGTTTCATCGTTGAATCTCCTCATGGGTTATTCAACTTTATAACAAATCGGCGGCTGTGCACAGGGAGGCGGGGCGATCCGAAGGCCTTGCGCTGAAAGCCATGCGTCTCGCAGCATCAGTCTGATCGATCCCTCACTCCGCCGCGGCAGGCAGTGCTGTGTCCGACAGCCAAGCCCCCAGATCCGTCCGTGCCCTGTCCGTGAGCGCCTTCTTGCGGGCGATGGCCTTGGCCGGGCCGCGCAGGCGCTTTCCATCCTCGGCCTTCGGGCCCTGGGCGAGAGGCGGGAACAGGCCGAAATTGACGTTCATCGGCTGGAATGAGCGCGGCCCCTCGTCGATGGTCTCGATATGCCCGCCCGTGATGTGGTTGATGAGGGCTCCGAGCGCCGTGGTGTGCGGCAGGGGCTGGATCGGCCGGCCGAGCCGCTCGGCGGCGGCGAAGCGGCCGGTCATCAGGCCCACGGCGGCGCTTTCCACATAACCCTCGCAGCCGGTGATCTGGCCGGCGAAGCGCAGGCGCGGCATCGCCTTCAGGCGCAGGGTCGGGTCGAGGAGCTTGGGTGAGTTGAGATAGGTGTTGCGGTGGATGCCGCCAAGCCGTGCGAACTCGGCATTCTCCAGGCCGGGGATCATGCGGAGGATGCCCGTCTGGGCGCCGTATTTCAGCTTGGTCTGGAACCCCACCATGTTGAACAGGGTGCCGAGCGCGTTGTCCTGGCGCAGCTGCACGATGGCGTAGGGCTTCCTGTCGGGATTGCGCGGATCGGTCAGGCCGACGGGCTTCATGGGACCATGGCGCAGGGTCTCGCGACCCCGTTCGGCCATGACCTCGATGGGGAGGCAGCCATCGAAATAGGGGGTGTCGGCCTCCCAGTCCTTGAACTCGGTCTTGTCGCCCGCAATCAGCGCATCGACGAAGGCGTCGTACTGCTCCTTGGTCATGGGGCAGTTGATATAATCCTTGCCCGTGCCGCCCGGCCCGACCTTATCGTAGCGGGACTGGAACCACGCGATGTCCATGTTGATGGACTCGCGGTAGACGATCGGCGCGATGGCGTCGAAGAACGCCAGCGACGTCTCGCCGGTGAGCCCGAGGATCGCCTCGGCCAGAGCCGGCGAGGTCAGGGGGCCGGTGGCGACGATCACGGAGGACCATTCCTCCGGCGGCAGGCCGGCGATCTCGCCGCGCTCGATGGTGACGAGCGGATGCGATTCGAGCGCAGCCGTCACGGCGTCGGAGAAGCCGTCCCGGTCGACGGCCAATGCACCGCCGGCCGGAACCTGGTTGGCGTCGCCCTTCGCCATGATCAGGGAGCCGAGGCTGCGCATCTCCTGGTGCAGCAGGCCGACTGCGTTGGTCTCCGCATCGTCAGAGCGGAAGGAGTTCGAGCAGACGAGCTCGGCGAGACCTTCCGTCTTGTGGGCGTCGGTGCCACGCACCGGGCGCATCTCATGGAGAACGACAGGCACGCCGGCCTGGGCAATCTGCCAGGTGGCTTCCGAACCGGCGAGGCCGCCGCCGATGACGTGGATGGGTTCGATGGTGCTCATGGTCATTCTCCCGAGCGGCTTTGTTGACTCCTGGGGAGCCCTGGTCAAGTTAAGCCGGTTCACGAAAGCATCGGATTCGAAAGCGGAGACCACTTTCGGAATCTGCGCGATGCTCATTTTTCAGTTCATGGATCACTCAGAGCGGAAGGCCCAATCCCGGTTTCCGCACAATGTGCCGTCGGAAAGGCTCAAGCGCCATGAAGTCCAAGCGTCCCGTCGTCCTTATTACAGGTGGAAGCCGCGGCATAGGGGCCGCGGTGGCGCAGCTCGCGGCGGCACGCGGCTACGATGTCGCGATCACGTACCGATCCGAGCGGGATGCGGCCGAGCAGGTGCTCGCCGCCTGCCGGGCATCGGGAGCGGCTGCGGTTTCCTGCCAGGGCGACGTCGCCGTCGAGGGGGACGTGGTGCGCCTGTTCGACGAGGCTGAAGCGGCCCTGGGGCCCATCTCGCATGTGGTCAACAATGCGGGGATTACGGGCAAGTCCAGCAGGCTGGACCAAGCATCGGGTGAGACGATCCGCACCTGCATGGACGTGAACGTGCTGGGTGCCATCTGGGTGGCGCGCGAGGCGGCGCGGCGGCTCTCCACAAGCCGCGGTGGGGCAGGCGGCACCATCGTCAACATCTCGTCGGTCGCGGCCTCGCTCGGGAGCCCGAACGAGTACGTCTGGTACGCGGCCTCGAAAGGAGCCGTCGACGCGCTGACCGTGGGACTGGCGAAGGAGCTGGCCGGCGAGGGCGTTCGGGTGAATGCCGTTTCGCCCGGCATGACGAAGACCGACATTCACGAGCGCAGCACCCAGGATGTCGGCCGCATGGAGCGCATTCGCCCCTTCATTCCCCTCAACCGGATCGGGGAGCCCGAGGAGATCGCCGAGGCCGTGCTCTTCCTGATGTCGGATGCCGCCTCCTACATCACGGGCGCCAATCTCCCGGTTTCGGGGGGCCGCTAAAGATCTGGAAACGAGCCCCCAGACAAGCGAAAGCCCGCCGAGGGGGCGGGCTAGGGCCTTTTGCTGCAGTGCAGCGAATTTTTACGCGACGGCGTTCTGGCGAGCAACGCTCTCGATCTGGAAGCGGGAGATGCCGAGATCGTCGAGTTCGCGGTCCGAAAGCAGTGACAGCTCGCGGACGGTTTCGCGATAACGCATATAAGCGCGGACTTTAGAGAGAATGTAGGATACGAACATGGGAAGCTCCTGAGAAGTGACCGGCCCCTGTGACCGGTGGCCTTTGTTCTTGCGTTTGCAGTGCGGATATAAGTGTGTGCAGTGCAGAAGAGGAGTGGTAATAATGTAGGTCTGTTATGCTTTAGTAGCATACCGTCCTAATGCCACGTTAACTGTGTTGCGGACCACGAATGGCTTCCTCGCTCCAAACGGAAAACGGCTCCAAATCGGAGCCGTTTCGGGGGAGATGATGACGCTTTCGGAATTATGCCCGGGCTCGGGACTACAGCACGAAGAAGTCAGCCTTCGTGAGGGTCAGGCCAGACTTGAGCTGGGCGAACTTGACCGCCGCGACGCCGCCGATGCCGTCGGCGTCGTAGAGCAGGGCACCGGTCTGCTTATTGTAGATGATCCGGTCGGAGGAATCCCGCGCACCTGAGCCGGTGGTGAAGGCGCCGCCCGAAAGCCAGCCATCGCGTCCGACGCGGGTGAAGACCTGGTTGTCGAGCATGATCGTATCGTCCACGGGCCGGAAATCGACGATGCGGTCGACGTTGTTGCCGGACGGTCGGATGTCGAAGACGAAGTAGTCCTTGCCGGTACCGCCGGTCAGTTGATCGCTGTCTGCGCCGCCGTTGAGGTAATCGCTCCCCGCCCCGCCGACCAGAGTATCGCGGCCCGTTCCTCCATACAGGTCGTCGTCGCCCCAGTCCCCATAGAGCGCGTCGGCGCCCGCATCCCCGTAGACGATATCGTCGCCATCATAGGCATAGACGACGTCGTTCCCTGTTCCGGCACGGATGAGATCGTCGTAATCGTTGCCGTAGAATGTGTCGTGGCCCCTGTTCAGGTTCACGTACCAGGCATAGCCCTGGAGCGCATCGACCGTCGTATACAGATCGAGGTCCTGAATGGTCAGGATGTCCGCGCCGTTGTTCTCGTAAAAGAGGTCATCGATGATGACCGTGTACCCGTCGCTCCAGTACTTGGCGGTGAAGTAATCGACGAGCGCACTGCCATCGACCTCGTACTCGGCGACCGTACCGTTGTCATGCACGAGATCCGTCGTGACGGAGGGATTGGCCCCGATGAACGCCCAGCCCGAACTGTTGGTGCCGGACATGTCGAAGCCGACACCCGCTGCGTTGAAAGCCTGAAAAACTGCCATGGCTGCGCTGTTCCCGATGAACGTCCTGTATCGTCAAGCTAGGACGATGAACGTGAACTTGAGCTGTATGTACGCAAGGGTCATCATTCAGGAGAATGGTAAAGATTTGGTTGGGCAACAGATTGCTTTCTTCATCGGTTGTGTCTGGTGGAACTCTCTGAGCCGAATCTTGAACGGTTGTTCATCTTCGAGTGCGAAATCGAGTATAAAACCTCTTACTTAAAGTTATTGGGAACAGTCTCTGAGGGTTGGCGTTCATCTCCCACCTTTACTATTGTGGAGATTGTTCCGTGAAGAAAGTCGCTCTCGGCGCCGCTCTTCTCTTGTTGAGCAGTGCGGCTTACGCTCAGACTTCGATGCAGACGAATACGAACGCCAACACGGGTTCTCAGTCGTCTTCCACTTCGAATACGCTGCTGCGCAATCAGTCCGGCAGCAGCAATCGGGCCCAGACCGAGACCACGGGCGCGACGCGCAGCGAAACAACCGGCGCGCAGGTCAATGTCCACAGCCGGCAGGACACCGGCACGCGCGTCGGTATCGAGACCCGCGAACGTTCCGGCGTGTCGGTCCGCTCCCGTACGGTCCACGAGGTGAACGAGCCGAGTGTTTCGGTGACACGCCGCCGCAGCGTGACGACCTATGAGGAGCCTAGCACCGAGATTCATCGTACCGTAGTGAAGAAGAAGCCCGCCAAGAAGGTCGCGGTTAAGAAGACGAAGCGCACCAACAAGGTGGTGTCGAAGAAGCGCCGCTACCACGTGGTTGAAGAGCAGCCGGTGGAGGTTCGTCGCAGGACCGTGCGCCGCTATGAAGAGATCAACGAGCCCAGCGTGTCCGTTCGGAGCCGCACGGAGGTTCGCCGGACGCATGACGCGTCCCCGAGCGTGGGCGTGTCCATAGAGCAGCGCCGGTCCAACGACGTGAATGTCTCGACCAGCCGGACGCGCTCGAGCACGCCTGACACGACCGGTTCCGTCTCGACCCGCAGCCGGACGGAGATGAACGGCAACGCCAGCGGCAACACGTCGAATTCCGGCGGTTCGACCAAACTGCGCCTGCCGCAGCAGGGTGGCTCCTCGTCGCCGAGCAACGGCTCGAACCAGTAATCGCAGCGAAAGAAGGGGCCCTGCACGGGTCCCGACCCCATTCGCCTGCCTCTCTTTGAGTTCAGGAGACTGACGATGAAAAAGCTTATCGTAACGATCAGCGTAGCGCTCTTGGCTGCAACGTCCTTCAGCGGCGCTGCCGATGCCAGGCCCGGCAAGGGCAAAGGACATGCCTACGGGCATTACAAAAATCACGCCGCACCGCGGTATTATGTTCAGAGGCGGGGCAGCAACAATGCCGCCATCGCAGCCGGCGTGACCGGAGCGATCCTCGGCGGAGCTCTGGCAGCCACGGCACGGCCCACATACCGGACTTATGACAGGTCATATTACAGAACGTACAATGCTCCGCGACGGAGCTATTACCGGGAAGAGTACTACGACGACGGGTACTAACCGGAAAGAGCGCCTCAGGGCGCTCTTTTCTTATCCAGTGTCAGCGCCCCAGATTGCCGACGGAGATGACGGCCCGGACGGGGCCGTATTCCGTCTGCTTTCTCACATCGAGCCGGATGCGCCCTCCGGCCTGCGTCTGGAAGGAATCGGAGGCGCGCAGGCGAGACGAGCCGACCAGCGTCTCACCCCGCACCCGTCCGCTGATGCGCACGCAGGTATCGGAGGCCTGAAGCATGGCGAAGCCGGGTGGACAGGACGAGGCGGCTTGCGCCTGACCTGTCAGCGCAAGGCCGGAAAGAGCGAGAGCCAAGACGAGCCGCTTCATGACGGGCTTGAGTGTAGCGGCCCCGATCCGATCGTGGCAAGGCCGCTGCGCCGCCACGCTCAGGCCCTGTCCGATCTGCTGCGCCGGCCATAGGAGGAGGCGACATCCGGCCGGTCCACCTCGACGTGGAACTGCTCGGCCTTGGGACTGTAATCCCGGATCGCCCCGATGCCATAGCGGTAGGCGAGCTCGCCGCCGAGCCAGCCGCTGAACAGGAGCAGCGCAGTCTGAATGCCCGAGAGCCAGATGCCCCAGCCCTGTACGCCCGCAGCCGGATCGCTCAGGCGGACGCCCACATTGATGAGCGCCACCGCGACCACCACGAGGTTTGCCGCCATATGGGCCCAGGATACCCACAGATTGCGCACCCGATTAATGGTCACGAAATCGATCAGACCGGGGATCGCCGCTATGACGGCGGTGACGATGCCGGCGATGAGGAGCCAGTAGGATGCCTGGGCCCAGAAGGGATCCTGTGCGGCCATGAAGACGATGTCCGTGCCCAGGGCTCCGATCAGGAACGCGACCGGGAACACGATCAGCATATGGTGCAGTGGGTGGCCGGCGATGGCCGCCGTGCTCTGGACGCCGTGACGATGGTACATGCCCATGGTTCTCTCTCCGGGATGGTCTGAGAAGAATGCCTCGTTCAAGTCTTCGTTCCGGGTGCTGCCCTGCGGCGGCGCCCCGATCCGCCGCAGGGCAAGGTTCTGGACATCTCAGGGCGGATGGGAGATAGCGGTAGGCATGCATTCCCTATCGGAATGGGTCGTGGGAATTCGTCTGCGGCCGTCTGGTCGAACTCCACGGCAGCCGCTTCGATGGTCCTTGATCCTGCCACGCTTACCGTCGCCTTCGCGCTGCTCTCGGCCGCGTTAGGGACCTTGTTGCTGTTTTCCTGGGCGTTGAACCGGAAGGTCAAGGCGCTCGCCTGGTGGGGAAGCGCGTTCTGGCTGATCGCGTTTGGGATCGGATCGGCCAATATCCGGCAGGGCCAGCCTGCTTATTCCGTTCTGCTCGTGGCGAATGCCTTAGGCCTGCTGTGCTATGGCGCTCTCTACACGGGCTGTCGCGTTTTCAACGGACGCTCCGCGCCTCTTGTAGCCTCTTTGGCGGGGGCTGTAGTCTGGCTCGGCGCCTTTCCCTTCATTTACACCTCACAGAGTGAGCGGTTGCTACTCGCATCGCTGCTCACCTTTGCCTACTCGATCCTTTCGGCCTGGGAGCTGGGGCGGTACGCGTCACGGCCTTTGGCCTCCTCGCGTGTCGTGATGGTGCTTCTGCTGGGTTTGGCAGCGTTCAACTTGTCCCGCATAGGGATTGCCCTCGCGCCGACCTCGGTTCCCTGGATCGATGCCCTGGCCCACCGCTGGTCGCCGTCCATGGCGCTTCTTCTGGTGGTGTTCGGCCCGAGCCTGGCCTTCATGTTCCTCTCCATGGCCAAGGAGAGCGTCGAGTTCGAGTACAAGCAGGCGGCCCTCGTCGACCCGCTGACCGGCGTGCCCAACCGGCGTGCCTTCATGCAGAACGCATCCGACCTTCTTGCGCAGTCGGGTGGCAGGGCTGTGAGCTGCATGTTGTTCGACCTCGACAACTTCAAGGCCATCAATGACCGCCACGGCCATGATACCGGCGATCGGATCCTGACGATCTTCGGCGAGGTGCTGGCGCGGCACCTGCCGCAGGGCACTTTCGGCCGGCTGGGCGGGGAGGAGTTCGGCGCTATCCTGCCGCTGGATTCGCGGGAGGCCGCTCTCCTGGCGGATCGTGTTCGTCATGCCTTTTCGGCCGCCGGTGCCGACACTCTCGGCGATCTGGCCCGGGTCACGGTCAGCGTCGGCTGCATCACGGGTACCGGTATCGATGCGGGAACGCTGCTTCGGCGAGCCGATGCGGCGCTTTACCAGGCAAAGCGCGGCGGGCGGAACATCGTCATCGCAGCCTGAGCATGTGAAGCTGGAATTCCTGGCAGAAGAGCCGAAGGCGCTGCCGCGCGTCTCCTGAAGATCGTTCTAAAACCCACCTCCCGTAACCTGTGTTAAAGCGCGTAAGCCTAGCGCGTGTAGTCTAAGGTCGGGGGTGTTGGGAGCGCCCATGCCTCGCTATCATTTCCATGTACAAGTCGGAGACTGTTTCATACCGGATCGAGAGGGTGTGGATCTGCCGAACCTGAGAACCGTGCGAGGGTCAGAGGCCCAGGCGGCCCACGCATCCTGGAAACGCGTGCTGAGTTTCATCGAGGCTCTGCCCGATAGAACCACGGTCATTACCGACGAGGCAGGGCGGATCGTGTTCGTTCTTTCTGTTTAGTGCGTATCCTTACATTCCATGAATGAAATGCATGAGAGTATTCCGAAATCATGAAGTGATCGCCGTGATGGAGGGGACGACATGCCCCGCTACTATTTCCATCTTCGTTCCAGAGATCGGTTCATTTGGGATCAGGAAGGGATCGATCTGCCTGATACCGCCAGTGCCAGGGGCGCTGCCGATCGAGCGGCGACGGAGCTCCGTGGCGACCTGCAAGAGAGCGATCCCATCTGTTGCTGGACCGTCGCCGTGACGGACGAAAGCGATGAACTCATCCATGTTGCATCGCTCTGATGCAGTTCCTGCCGATCAAGGCTCTGTGTCGAAGAACTCGCGCCGCAATGGCGGTTGCGAGTAGACCAGGATGTCAGTTCAAGTACTAAAGTTTTAGTGATCTGCTGTTCCTGAAAGTACAATCTTACATTACTGTACGTTAATTACTCCTCAATCAGATCGTGCAATGATTCTCATGGGTGGCGTTTGAAGTCCGGGGGCGGGTGTGACAGAGGAAGAAATTGAAGCCGTTGCAGAAGAGCTGGCAAAGGCTGGCGGAACCTCGTGGTATCCTGGACGCACGCGCGGCGCTCTCCTGAGGTCCGTGAGCGAGCGATACCGGGACCGGGCAAGACTGGCGATTGCCACCCTCGACAGGATCCGGGCCGGTCATGGCGATGCCCCCTCGCCGCAGATTCCCGAGATGGTGTCGTTGCCGATGCGTGCGACCTTGAGCGACTCTGGTGGGATCCAAGTGGGGGCAACGGTGGTCTATCGTCCTCCAGGAGACCAGCGGGCGATTACCTGCCAGATCGAGCGGCTCGAGGGCGGACGCGCTTATCTCGTGCCTGTCGCACGGCCGGATATCGGCTGGGTTGCTTTGGATAGTTTCGACCCCGTGGGTGAAGCGCCGGTCAAGGATGAATGACGATCTGCTGCGCATGATCTCTTCACTTCGCCGTTAAAAACCGCTAGCAGACGTGATCCTGTTCGTGTGGGTGATGGTCCCGACATGCGCTGCTTCTTTCACCTTGTGAACGATCATGAAGAGATCGTCGACAATTCGGGGATCGAAGTTCATGACTTGGAAAGCGCCAAGGCTCAGGCGCTCCTCGCCATCACCGAACTGCGCCAGGAGATTGGCGCCGATATCGAGGATTGGTCCGGCTGGCGCCTCGATATCGTGTGCCCCCGAGGCAGACTTCTTCATTCTCTGATGCTGCATAATACCGTGCATTGAGCACCGCTCGCGGCCGATTTGGCAGCGGGCTTGGCGTGAACATCGGTGACAACAGGGGGATCTCGGAGGGTCTCGGCGCCAATGTCCGGTGGAGGGCGTGGTCTTGGAGCCGGACTGGGTCTGAGCATCGGCGGGTCGGACGGAGCCAATGCCGGGCTCGGCGCCAATGTGGGCGGTTCTTCCGGGGTGAGTGCAGGCAGCCGCGCCAGCATCGGCGGGTCCGGTGGTGTCAATGCCGGCGTGAGCGCCGGGATCGGCGGCTCGAACGGAGACGATGTGGATGTCGGCATAGGTGTCGGCGGTGGTACCGGCGGGACCGGCAGCCTTGTCAACCCGGGCTCGACGGGAACCGGCAGCGTGCGCAACCCGCCCACGACCGGCAGCATCAATCCGGGACGGCCGAGCAATCCGGCTCAGACGAATCGTCTCAGGGCCGAGCTTCGCAATATGAATGAGGACGAGCGCATGAAGCTATGTCGCAGCTGCGCCACGGTCTCGGTTTCCCCTGGTGCGTTCGATTCCGACATGCAGGCGCTGTGCAGCCTGACGAGCCGTCTATCCTCGCGCTGAACCCCATCTTATGATGAAAGAAAAAGACGCGACCTTGCGAGGCCGCGTCTTTTTCTTTGAGACGCCGCGATGGTGGCTATCGCCAAGCGGTCACCACCAGGGCGCTCATGCGGTTCTCGAAAGCGGCCTTGCCGAAGCGGGCCGCGAGGGCTTCGGTCACTTTGTCGGTCATGTCGTCGAACTGCCCCGAAGACCTCGCCTCGAGTTCGGAGCGAAGCGGGCTGCCCTGGCAAAGCCCGATGGCAGGCTCGCGCGGCGAGGCGGCTTGGGTGAGCTTGTCGACGACCTCGATGTCGACATTCTCGAAGCCTGCCTGCTGCACCTCACCGCGAACCCGGTCCGGGTCGAAATAGCCGAACGGCACTCGCTCGATGAACCGGGGCGGATCTTCGGGAAACAGCTTTCCGGCCGCATCCGAGACGATACGGCTGACCTCGTTGCGATCGAGGGAGTTCCAGACGCTGAACACGAGGCGCCCGCCGGGTTTGAGCAATCGCAGAGCCTCCCGGTAGGCCGCCTGCTTGTCGGGAAAGAACATGACGCCGAATTGGCAGACGATCGCGTCGAAGGAGGCATCCTCGAATGGCAGCTTCTGTGCGTCGGCCTGCTGCCATCTCACGTTCGGGGCCTGCAGCCGCTGGGCCGCGAGATCGAGCATGGCCTGATTGAGGTCGGTTGCGACGATCTCCACGCCGTGCGGAAGCGTCTTGGCGAGCGCCCGGGTCACGATCCCCGTTCCGGCCGCCGTCTCCAGGATGCGTCCCTGTGCGACGTCGCGCAGACGGGTCGCCATGTCCTCGGCAAAAGGCTCGAAGAAAAGGGGGCCGAGATGTCGCTCGTAGAGAGCGGGGATCGAGCCGGCAAAGGCGGCATCGGTGGAGCTCATCGTCTCCTCCAAGGTGGAAGGACGATGATGATGCCGATGATCATGGCGGGCAAGGGTCCCAAAAGGGGGTAGGGATCCGGGCGGGATCGCCTTCGGATGCGCCTTTCCCGGGATGCTCCACTCCAGGAACAGCGCATCGTTCCTCCGGAAAACCCTATGGCACCGGGCGCGATGGCATGCTCTCTTGTGCGACCTCGCAACGGTGCCGAAGGATGGCGCCCAGGGTCCAGGAGCGAGCATGGCGGCCATTCTGCAGATTCCGGCCTGGTTGGGGGCTCTCCTCGCGATGCTGCTCGCCATTGCAGCCTCGGCTATCCCGTTCATCGTCCTGCGCCGGCTGCTGAGCGACGACCTGCCGACGAAGACCCGGGATGTGGCCGAAACGGTTGCCGTTCGCATCGGCACGGTTCACAGCCTCATCCTGGCGCTGGTTTTCGCGGATGCGCAGTCCACCCACACGAACCTGCAGCAGGAGGTCTCGAAGGAGATCACCACGATCGAGCATATCGTGCTGGAATTGAACCAGTGGAACGGGCCGGAAAAGGACGTGCTGCGCGGCCAGCTTGGCGCCTATGTGACGGCGGTCCTGCAGAACGAATGGCACGCGGCCTCTCATCCGCGAGGCAGCAGGGAGGCGAGACAGGCCTACAACGAACTCGACATGGGCATCCTCAACCTGAAGGCCGACACACCCCAGCAGCAATCCCTGCGAGGCCGGTTGATCATGAACATGGACGAGCTTCAGGATCACCGGATGGCCCGGCTGGCGCTCGCCCACCGCGGCTTGCCGAGCCTGTTCTGGTGGATGGCGCTGACCGGGTTCGCCATCATGGTCGGCTTCTTCCTCATCTTCCCAGCCAACCTCGCGCACATCGCCATCCTGTCCGTTTACGGGGCCTATACGGGGTTGGCGCTCTATTTCATCCTGGCCCTGAGCCACCCCTATGCAGGCCCGGCTGCGATCGACACGGCGCCGTATGAGATGGTGCTGGAGGATGAGTTGAAGGGGCCGCAGGTGACCTCAAGGCCTTAGTGTCCTGGTGACTTTCTACAGAGAATGCGCAGGCGACCGCGAAGGAATGCGCAAAATTATAGACCACAAGATTGGATGGTATATTATACGTTATAACCACTCATTAAAGCAGGTTGGTTTATGTCGAAGTTCCTCCTGAGGGTTTTGCAGCTGAGCGGTACTGCTTCAGTAATTGTGCTTATCTTTCCAAATTTGCTTATCTACGGCTTGTTGTTCCTTTTTGTGCCGGGATATATTCTCCTCATAATGCCCACTGTTTTTCTCTACACGGGGCTGTTTTCCAGATCGTGTCCCGTGGCGTGGTGTAAGAGCGCCAGTCCTCGGCTGAGCCGGGTTGCTCAGGCGGTCACGGCCGACAGCCTGCGAACGGGATCATCGCTCAACGAACTCAGACTTTCCAGCGACATGTAGCGCCGGCTCACCGCCCACTCG
>NZ_JBFRGW010000035.1:0-46290 GCF_052115545.1 Microvirga sp. 2MCAF35 | reverse complement strand
ACCCAAGGCTGTCTTGATCACGCGGTCCCGCAGATCCTGACTGTAAGCGCGTGCCATGCCTGCCTCCATGTCTGGAAGCCAGCACGACACATCACGCCTCACAGCGGAATCCCCTCCGACTCGGAATAGCCGAAAAAGGCTCTAGCCTGGTGCCGGCAGCATCTCGCTTCCTACAAGTGCCCCCGCACGGTGATCTTCACGGAACTGCCCAAGACCTCCACGGGCAAGATCCAGAAGTTCCAGCTGCGGGAAATGGCCCGGGCTCACAAGGCCGCGGGCTGATCGGGGCAACTCACCGCCCCTTCCATACGGGCTTGCGCTTCTCGATGAAGGCATCGATGCCCTCGGCGGCATCGTCCGCCATCATGTTGCAGGCCATGACGTCCCCGGCATAGGCATAAGCCTCCTCCAGGCCCATGGAGCGCTGGCGTCCGAACATGGCCTTTCCCGTCCGGATCGCCACCGGGCTCTTGGCACAGATCTCCGCGGTCAATGCGCCGACAGCCTCATCCAGCCCGGCATCGGGCGCCACCCTGTTGATGAGCCCAAAAGACAGGGCCTCGCTGGACGAAATGAAACGCCCAGTCACCAGCATGTCGAAGGCCTGCTTGGGCGAAACGTTGCGGGACAGCGCCACGGCCGGCGTGGAACAGAACAGACCCACATTGATGCCCGAAACGGCGAATGTCGCGCTCTCGGCGGCAACGGCCAGATCGCAGGACGCAACCAGCTGACAGCCCGCAGCGGTCGCCATGCCATGCACGCGCGCAATGACCGGAACGGGAAGGTCGACGATCCCCTGCATCACCCGGCTGCACTGCGCGAACAATGCCTGATAATACTCCTGACGCGGATTGGCCCGCATCTGCTTCAGGTCATGCCCCGCGCAGAAGGCCTTACCGGAGGCGGCAAGTACGACGCAGCGGACTGCGTCATCGTCCTTCAACTCGTCCAATGCCTCCTGCAGCGCCGTCAGCATGTCCTCGGACAAAGCGTTGAACCGGGCCGGGCGGTTGAGGGTCAGCGTCACGACCCCATCCCGTTCCGCGCGCAGCAGAATGTCATCGCCGGAAATCGCCTGCTGGGCACTCATGAACATTCTCCTCCAGAGCATTTCAGGAATATTGTTTGCAGGATCCAACCTGAATAAGCTCGATCTGGCAACAAGACGCTTGAGGAACGCCAGCTTTACAAGTGGCCGTCAAGAAGAGGATTCTTTCGTGAGCAAGCCGCCGATCAGCCGCTTTCCCGTCCCCGAGATCTCCGACCTGCCGGAGGATATCCGCACGCGGATCCTGGCGGTTCAGGAGAAGTCGGGCTTCGTGCCGAACGTCTTTCTCGTGCTGGCCCGTCGCCCGGACGAGTTCCGGGCCTTCTTCGCCTATCATGACGCCCTGATGGACAAGCCCGGCAATCTCACCAAGGCCGAGCGCGAGATGATCGTGGTGGCGACGAGCAACGCCAACCAATGCCAATACTGCGTCGTCGCCCACGGGGCGATCCTGCGGATCCGGGCCAAGAACCCGCTGATTGCCGACCAGGTCGCGATCAACTACCGCAAGGCCGACATCACGCCCCGGCAGACAGCGATGCTGGATTTTGCCATGAAGGTCTCGCTTGAGGCTTACTCGGTCGGCGATGCGGACATTGCGACGTTAGCCGCGCACGGCTTCTCAGAGGACGATGTGTGGGACATCGCGGCGATTGCAGCATTTTTTGCCATGTCGAACCGCCTCGCCAACGTCACCAGCATGCGGCCCAACGACGAATTCTATTCGCTCGGCCGAGGTTGAACATTCAAGCCGAAAGCACCTTGCCCGGATTGAGGCGGTTATCGGGGTCGAGCGCCCGCTTGATCGTGCGGGCGAGTTCCATCTCGGGCGCCGCGCGGTAGCGCGCCAGCTCGCCCACGCGATACTGGCCGATACCATGCTCGGCCGAGATGCTGCCGCCGAAAGCCGCCACCACATCGTGCACGATGCGGTTCACGAGACCCGCATCATGGCTTCCATCCACGAGAACATTGTAGTGGATGTTGCCGTCGCCGAGATGTCCAAAGGCGTTCACGCGCGTTCCCGGCGCGCCGGCGGCCAGCGCCTCCCCGGCTTCGATGAGGAAGCGCGGCACTTCGGTGAGAGGGACGGAAACGTCGTGCTTGACGCTCTTACCCTCACGCGCCTCGGATTCCGTGACATGCTCGCGCAGGGCCCAGAGCTGGGCGGCCTGGGCGCCTGATTCTGCGATCACGCCGTCGAGCGCGATTTCCCGTTCGAAGGCCGTGCCCAGCATCGTCTCCGCGGCCTCACGCAGGCCGGCGAGGCTGGATGCCGCCTCGATCAGCACGAACCATTCCCCCTCGGCGATAGGAGCTTTCAGGCCCGCGTGCTTGGCCACAAGCTGCATGGAGGTGGCCGAGATCAGCTCGAAGGCCGAGATCTGGTCTCCCAGGTCGTCCTGGGCGAGTTCGAGAAGGCGCAGGGCCGCCGCAGGGTCTGCCACCGAGAGCAAAGCTGTCACCGCGTGCTTCGGACGCGGCAGAAGCCTCAGGACCGCCGCCGTGACGATTCCAAGCGTGCCCTCGCTGCCGATGAAGAGCTGCTTCCAGTCGTAGCCTGCATTGTCCTTGCGCAGCTTCCGCAAACCATTGACAATCGTGCCATCGGGCAAGACGACCTCAAGGCCGAGCACGAGGCTTCGCGTCATGCCGTAACGCAGGACATTCACGCCGCCCGCATTGGCTGCGATCACCCCGCCAATGGTGGCCGAGCCTTCCGCCGCCAGGCTGATCGGCAGCAGGCGCCCCGCCGCCTCAGCGGCATCCTGGGCGACTTTCAGGATGCACCCGGCCTCGGCCTCGATGGTCAAGCCGACCGGATCGACGCTGCGGATGGCCGCCATGCGATTGAAGGACAGAACGACCTGCGTGCCGGACGCATCGGGCACCGCCCCGCCGGCAAGCCCCGTATTGCCGCCTTGTGGGACGATGGCGACACCTGCCTCGCGGCAGATCTGCACGATCTGGGCAACCTGCTGGACCGTGGACGGGCGAACGACGCAGGCGGGCTTGCCCGGAAAGAGCCTGCGCCAGTCGATCGCATAGGGCTCGAGATCCGCCCCTTCCGTGATGACGGCCGAAGATCCGAGAAGGCCCGTCAGTCGCTGCAGCAGGTCCGTTGCGTTGATCATGGAAAAATCCCTCGCGGTTTCACCACCGCTCCTGACCGATCATGGCGCAATCGTCAACGCGGCAAGCGCGAGGGATCTATGAAAGGAACTGCAACAAGGTGGCCTCAGCCCTTGCCCGATCTCGGCTCCGCCATCTTGCGGTGCTGTTCGGCAAGCATGCCGGCTGGCGTCACGTTGGCGAGAATGGTCGTAAACTTGTTCTTCCAGCCGCTCACCACGTCGCCTTCGCCGTTCATCATGGCGTCGAAACCGACCTTGGCCACGAAAGCGGGATCGTCCTTCTTGGCCTGACCGACCTGTGTGTCTTCCATGCCGGCACGTTCGAAGAATTCGGTGTCGGTGGCGCCCGGCATCAGGCAGGTCACCGTGATGTTCGTATCCTTCAGCTCGTTGCGCAGCGCGAAGGAGAAGGAGTCGATGAAGGCCTTCGTGCCGTTGTAAACGGCCTGGAACGTGCCCGGCATGAACCCGGCGATCGAGCCGGTGATGAGGATCTTGCCCTCGTTCCTGGACCGCATATCCCGTGCGATCTTCTGGATCAGATAGAGGGTGCCGGTGATGTTCGTGTCGATCACGTGGCGTGCTTCGGAAAAGTCCTGGTCGAGAAAGGCATGGCCGAGGCCATGGCCGGCATTGGCCAAGAGCGCGTCGACCGGCCGGCCTTTGACGGCAGCGTAGAGCTTGTCGACACCCTCGAGAGTGGCAAGGTCGGCCTCGACAGCACCGACCTTTACTCCAAGGGCCTGGAAGTCCTTCGCCGCATCATGAATGGCAGTCTGATCAGCGGCGATCAGCAAGTCGTACCCATTCTGGGCACAGAGCTTTGCGAGTTCATATCCGATGCCCGAGGAGGCACCTGTCACGATGGCAAGCGGCTTTGCTGTTTCTGGCATGGCGTTCTCCCAGCCGATTTGAAAGGATGAACCGGCCACAAGCGGAGAGAGGCGCAACCGGCACGTGGTGCTTGAACTCCTGAAAGGCGCTTCAGTTCAAACTGCGCATCAAGCAGCCGGGCGCCCGAGCGCAGAACCTTGACAGATCAGTCCAGTCAAAGACCAGTTCCGTGAAGGTATTGGGCAGTTGCTTTCGCCATGGGGGCAAGATACCTTCACCATAACAATAGAAGAATGCTTACGCCCTAAAGGGCTGTGGCTGGGAGAAGCGCTCTTGGGTCCGCAAGAATCGGCGACGTTCGGCGTCGCGGTGAGTGGTAGCGCATGCGGGCATGACATGGCCCGAAACGCGATGGGGCGCGACCCCGCGACGATCCCTCCATATCCCATCCCTGCCGCCCTCCATGCTGCTCATAATGGAGGAGCATGCGGATGACCCTTGCTCTGGAAGGCGTATCGAAGAAGGTCGGAGCAGCGACGCATATCGACGACGTTCACCTGACCCTGGAGCGCGGCTCTCTCAACGTCCTGCTTGGGGCGACGCTTGCCGGCAAGACGTCGCTCATGCGTCTCATGGCCGGGCTCGATTCACCGACGAGCGGCCGCATCCTCGTCAACGGGCAGGATGTGACCGGCTGGACCGTACAGCGCCGTAGCGTCGCCATGGTCTACCAACAATTCATCAACTACCCATCGCTCGACGTGTATGAGAACATCGCGTCCCCCCTGCGCGTTGCCGGCCTGTCGAAGCCTGAGATCGATCATCGTGTCCGCGAGGCTGCCAAGCTCCTGAAGCTGGAACCCTATCTCGACCGCAAGCCCTTGAACCTCTCGGGCGGTCAGCAGCAGCGCACGGCCATTGCCCGCGCGCTGGTGAAACGCGCGGATCTGGTGCTGCTCGACGAACCCCTGGCGAATCTCGACTACAAACTCCGTGAGGAATTGCGTGAGGAGCTGCCACGGGTCTTCGCTGCATCGGGCGCCGTTTTCGTCTATGCGACGACGGAACCGTCGGAAGCCCTGCTCCTGGGCGGCAACACGGCGACCCTGTTCGAGGGCCGGGTGACGCAGTTCGGACCGACGCCGCAGGTCTACCGCCGTCCTCACGACCTGACCACGGCGCGCGTTTTCTCCGACCCGCCACTCAACATCCTGAAAGGCCGTAAAACGGACAGTACTGTGGCTTTGAGCACGGGAGCCGAGATCCGCACGATGGGTCCGCTCGCGGCCGTGCCGGACGGGGACTACACGATCGGCTTCCGGGCTCATCATCTCACCTTTGAGCCGGCAGGCACCGATGAGATCGCCATTCCGGCCGTCGTGTCCGTGTCCGAGATTACCGGGTCGGAAAGTTATGTGCATCTCGACGCCAGCGAACATCGCCTCATTGCGCTCGTTCCAGGTGTGAGGCGACTGGAGCCGAAATCCTCTGTCACGGCGTATATCGATCCGCGACACCTGTTCCTGTTCGATGCGGCTGGCCATCTGGCCGCCACCGACCCGGCCCAGAAAGCCGCGTGAGGAGAGAGACGGATGGCCCGCATCACCCTCGATCATCTCGCCCACGCCTACAGGCCCGATCCTCGCACGGCGGACGATTACGCCCTCAAGGAAATCAACCATGTGTGGAGCCAGGGCGGCGCCTATGCGTTGCTGGGGCCGTCCGGATGCGGCAAGACAACCCTGCTCAACATCATCTCGGGTCTGGTCCGACCCACGCGCGGGCGCGTACTCTTCGACGATCTCGATGTGACGGACCTGGCCACGGAAGCGCGCAACATCGCGCAAGTCTTCCAGTTCCCCGTGGTCTACGACACGATGAGCGTGCGCGAGAACCTGGCATTCCCGCTCAAGAACCGACACGTACCCCGCGACAGGGCCGCCCGGCGTGTGGAGGAAATTGCGCATCTTCTCGACCTGACGCGCGTGCTCGACCGCAAGGCGAGCAACCTGACGGCGGACATGAAGCAGAAGATCTCCCTCGGACGCGGCCTCGTGCGTCCCGACGTGGCGGCCATCCTGTTCGACGAGCCGCTCACCGTGATCGATCCGCACCTGAAGTGGCAGCTGCGCTCGACCCTGAAAGAGATCCACCGCGCCCTCGACATCACCATGATCTACGTAACGCACGATCAGACGGAGGCGCTCACCTTCGCCGACAACGTCGTGGTCATGCACGACGGCGCCGTGGTGCAGACGGGAACGCCCGACGAGCTGTTCGAACGCCCGGCCCACACCTTCGTCGGACACTTCATCGGCTCACCGGGCATGAACATCCTGCCCTGCAAAGTCGAGGGTGCCACCGCCTTCATCGGCCATCAGGCCGTCGCCCTGCAGTGGATCTATCGCACGCTCTCCGACGGGGAGCGGGTCGAACTCGGCATCCGGCCCGAATTCGCGCGGCTTCAGCCGCGAGGATCGGGACTGCCTGTCCGGGTGCGTCGCATCGACGATATCGGCCGCGCCCGCATCGCTCGCGTCGAGATGAGCGGACGCTCTCTGGCTGCCAGCGTTCCGGAAGGCGTCTCCATCGATGGGGATGAGGCGGCCCTCGTATTCGATCCGCGCCAAATTCACATCTATGCCAATGGGCACCTCGTCTCGGGCGAGCCGATCGGAGAGAGCCCGGCATGACGAAGACCGTCAACAACAAAGCCTGGCTCTTCGTTCTGCCGGTCTTCGCCATCGTGGCCTTCTCGGCCGTCCTGCCGCTGATGACCGTGGTGAACTATTCGGTCCAGGACACCTTCGGCAACAACCAGTTCTTCTGGAACGGGATCGGCTGGTTCCAGGAGCTGCTCGATCCCTCCACCGAACTCGGCGGACGATTCTTCGGCGCCTTGTGGCGCACCCTCCTCTTCTCGGCGATCATCCTCTTGATCGAGGTGCCGCTCGGCATCGCGGTGGCGCTCGCCATGCCGCGAGAGGGCTGGACCGTCGCGCTCTGTCTCGTCCTGATGGCTCTGCCGCTTCTCATTCCATGGAACGTGGTCGGCACGATCTGGCAGGTGTTCGCCCGTGGCGATATCGGCCTGCTCGGCTGGACTCTCAATCATCTCGGCATCGACTACAATTACAGCAACGACCCCATCGATGCCTGGGTGACGCTCATCGTCATGGATGTGTGGCACTGGACGAGCCTCGTCGCGCTGCTCTGTTATGCCGGGCTGAAATCCATTCCCGATGCTTATTATCAGGCGGCCCGCATCGACGGCGCCTCGCGCTGGGCGGTCTTCCGCACGATCCAGCTGCCGAAGATGCGGCGCGTTCTCCTCATCGCTGTGCTCCTGCGCTTTATGGATTCCTTCATGATCTATACAGAGCCCTTCGTGGTCACCGGCGGCGGCCCGGGCAACGCCACCACGTTCCTGTCGATCGATCTTGTGAAGCTCGCCCTCGGGCAGTTCGATCTCGGCAAGGCGGCCGCCATGTCGCTGGTCTACAACCTGATCATTCTCGCCATCTGCTGGGTGTTCTACACCGTCATGACCAACGTGGATGCCGAGCGGGAGAGGGTCGAAGCATGACCGGAACCGTCGCCGTCGGCACCTCCGAAACGAAACCCGTCGCTGCTCCGCTGGCCGTCAACCGCGCCCTTTCGGGCCCGCGCGTCAGCGGCAGCACGGTGGTGATGACGCTCTACCTCCTGTTCCTGATGCTGCCGATCTACTGGCTCCTGAACATGAGCCTGAAGACGAACATGGAGATCACGTCCGGCCTGACCCTCTGGCCGAAGGAAATCACCTTCGACAATTACATCAAGATTTTCACCGACCAGAGCTGGTACTCGGGCTATATCAACTCCCTGACCTACGTCGTCATCAACACGGTGCTGTCGATTTCCTTCGCGCTCCCGGCGGCCTATGCCTTCTCACGCTACAAATTTCTCGGCGACAAGCATCTGTTCTTCTGGCTGCTCACCAACCGCATGGCGCCGGCTGCCGTCTTCGCCCTGCCCTTCTTCAATCTCTATTCCGCTATCGGGCTTTTCGATACGCCCTGGGCCGTAGCCTTGGCCCACTGCCTCTTCAACGTACCGCTGGCCGTGTGGATTCTCGAAGGCTTCATGTCGGGCGTACCACGCGAGATCGACGAGACCGCCGCCATCGACGGTTATTCGTTTCCCCGCTTCTTCGTGAAGATCTTCATGCCGCTGATCGCGTCGGGCATCGGCGTCGCGGCCTTCTTCTGCTTCATGTTCTCCTGGGTCGAGCTTCTGTTGGCGCGCACCCTGACCTCTGTCAACGCGAAGCCCATCGCTGCCACCATGACGCGCACCATCTCGGCCGCCGGCATGGATTGGGGCCTGCTCGCCGCCGCCGGCGTTCTCACCATCGTGCCCGGCGCGCTCGTGATCTGGTTCGTCCGCAACTACATCGCCAAGGGCTTTGCCCTGGGCAGGGTTTGAGGAGAGCGCCATGCCCGATCTCGCATGGATGGCCTGGACGTGGCAGACGGGCCTCTTCTTCGCTGGCATCGCCAGCCTCCTGCTCGTCATGACTCTGCTGGCGTTCCAGCGCCCCGAGACGGAGCGTGTCGGCGTGCTGCGCATCCCCACGACGCGCGGCGACCGCCTTTTCATCTCGCTTCTCGGTACGGCTTTCATCCACCTCGCATGGCTGGGCTTTGTCGGCCCAGGTCTCTGGTGGGCCTCCGGCCTGTCCCTGCTCTACGCAGCGGCCGTGTTTCGCTACGTCTAGGAGGATGGCTCAAAAACCTTTCGGTTTGCCCGGACCGGAAGGATCAAGACCAGCGCGCAAGCCGGCCAGGGCATTACTTGGGAGGAACAAATGAAACTCACCCAATCTCACCGGCACATGAAACTGCTTTTCACGACAAGCATCCTTGCCATGGCGCTCGGCTCGAGCGCCGCCCTCGCGGGCATGGAAGAAGCCCGCCGCTGGATCGACAGCGAATTCCAGCCTTCCACCCTGTCCAAGGACGAGCAGATGAAGGAGATGGAATGGTTCGTGAATGCGGCCAAGCCGTTCGCGGGCCAGGAGATCAACGTGGTCTCCGAGACCATCACGACCCATGAATACGAGGCGAAGACACTTGCCAAGGCCTTCACCGAGATCACCGGCATCAAGATCAACCATGACCTGATCCAGGAAGGCGATGTGGTGGAGAAGATCCAGACGCAGATGCAGTCCGGACGAAACATCTACGATGCCTGGGTCAACGATTCCGATCTCATCGGCACCCACTTCCGCTACAAGCAGGCTATCCCGCTCGATGACTGGATGGCGGGCGATGGCAAGGACGTCACGTCCCCCACGCTTGATGTCGCCGATTTCATCGGCAGGTCCTTCACCACGGCGCCCGACGGCAAGATGTATCAACTGCCGGACCAGCAATTCGCGAATGTCTATTGGTTCCGCTACGACTGGTTTCAGCGGCCGGAATTCAAGGAAAAGTTCAAGGCCAAGTACGGCTACGATCTCGGCGTGCCGGTGAATTGGTCGGCCTATGAGGACATCGCCGAGTTCTTCACAAACGACGTGAAGGAGGTCGATGGCGTCAAGGTCTATGGCCATATGGATTACGGCAAGAAGGATCCGTCCCTCGGCTGGCGCTTCACCGATGCCTGGCTGTCCATGGCCGGCAACGGCGACAAGGGCATCCCGAACGGCCTGCCGGTGGACGAATGGGGCATCAGGATGGAAGGTTGCCGCCCTGTCGGCTCCTCCATCGAGCGCGGCGGCGACACCAACGGCCCGGCGGCCGTTTATGCCATCGCCAAATATCTCGAGTGGATGAAGAAATACGCTCCGCCCCAGGCGGCCGGCATGAACTTCTCCGAGTCGGGCCCGGTGCCGGCGCAGGGCAACATCGCCCAGCAGATCTTCTGGTACACCGCTTTCACGGCCGACATGGTCAAGCCCGGCCTCCCGGTGGTGAATGCGGACGGCACGCCGAAATGGCGCATGGCGCCCTCGCCGCACGGCTCGTACTGGAAGGACGGCATGAAGCTCGGCTACCAGGACGCCGGCTCGTGGACGCTTCTGAAGTCTACGCCCGTCGACCGGCGCAAGGCGGCCTGGCTCTATGCGCAGTTCGTCACGTCCAAGACGGTCTCGCTGAAGAAGAGCCACGTTGGACTCACCTTCATCCGCGAGAGCGATATCTGGGACAAGAGCTTCACCGAGCGTGCGCCCAAGCTCGGCGGTTTGGTCGAGTTCTACCGCTCTCCCGCCCGCGTGCAATGGACCCCGACCGGGAACAACGTGCCGGATTACCCGAAGCTCGCGCAGCTCTGGTGGCAGAACATCGGCGATGCGGCTTCCGGCGCGAAGACCCCGCAGGAAGCGATGACCTCGCTCGCCAATGCGCAGGACGAGGTGCTCGGCCGTCTGGAGCGCGCCAACGTGCAGGGTGAATGCGGCCCGAAGCTGAACCCGAAGACTTCCGCCGAGGAATGGTTCAAGAAGGCTGAAAGCTCCGGCACCATCGCGCCCCAGCGCAAGCTTGCCAACGAGAAGCCCAAGGGCGAGACGGTGGATTACGACACGCTCATCAAGAGCTGGCCCGCTTCCCCACCGAAGCGCAGCTGACGCACGGAGGCTCCGCCCACAAGGCGGGGCCTTTTTCATGTTGGAGACAGACACGTCACCTAGCCGCCCGGCCAGTATCGGAAAAGGACGTTTGCCGGCAGGATCGCCTGGACGATGACCGAAAGGGTTTATCATGCCAGATCCGGGAACCGGCTTCTCCCTCGACACGATCTCGAACCATGTCTCCGATTTGCTCGATGCTATCGCGCCACGGCTCGTGACGGTCCACGGCCGCCGACGTGGAACGTCGAGCGGCTTTCTCTGGCGTCCCGGCCTCGTCATCACCGCGGAGGAATCGCTTGAGGCGGACGAGGACATTGCAGTCGTGCGTCCCGACGGGCGCAAAATCTCGGCAAGCCTTGTCGGCCGGGATCCGAGCACGGACATTGCCCTTCTCCGCATCGAGGAAGAACCGCTGGAGGAAATCGCCTTCAGCCCGACGGATGGTCTTCGCGCCGGTCATCTCGTTCTCGCGGCGGGGCGGCAGCCCGAGGGACCCAATGCGGCGCTGGGCATCGTGTCCCTTGCGGGCGCGGCTTGGAAGAGCCTGCGCGGCGGACATGTCGACCGCAGGATTCATCTGGATCTGAGGCTCGACGTCCAATCGGAGGGCGGGGTCGCCCTCGACACGAGCGGACGAATCCTTGGCATGACGGTGTTCGGTCCGCGGCGCCGCGTCCTGGTCATCCCGTCGGAGACCATCGAACGCGTCGCTCCTCAGTTGCTCGAGAAAGGGCGCGTCGCTCGCGGGTATCTCGGCCTCGGGCTCCAGCCGATCCATATCGATAAGACCGCCGCCGATGCGGCAGGGCTCAGCGAGCCGCGAGGCCTGATCGTCGTCAGCGTGGACCAGGATGGGCCAGGGCAAAGGGCCGGTATTCGCCAGGGCGACATTCTCATCCGCTGGAACAGTGACGCCCTCCCATCCGTCCGCCGGATCTACAGGCTTCTCGGGCCTGAGAGCGTGGGTCAATCGGTCGATCTGGGAATCGTGAGGGCGGGTGAGCATATCACTCTTGCCGTTGAGATCAGCGAGCGCCCGACCCCTCAATAGCGAACTGACGCCAGTAGGTTTAAGCCTTGCACAGGGTGGCACTTCACATCGACGATGCGAGCTTGCTCGACCGCATTGCCACGATCCTGACCGACGAGACCGGCATCGATGTCCTGCACCCGGTTAACCCCGACGTGATCATCACTGACCATCTGCCGTTCTCGGGAACAGCGCCGACGATCCTCCTGGGTGATGAGTTGAACGGGTTAGAGATGCTCAAGGCCGGAGCGAGCGGGGCTCTCCCCCGCTCCATCGACGCGTCGGATCTTCTACTGGCGGTGGAAACCGTCAAAAGAGGCTTCGCGATCCTGCCGCGAAGTGGGATCGGAAGCGACCTATCCCCATCGCGGGACGATCTGCTCACCGCGCGCGAGCTCGAAGTTCTGCAGCTTCTGGCGGAGGGCGCCTCGAACAAGCTTATCGCGCACAGGCTCGGGATTTCATTCCACACCGCGAAATTCCACGTCGCCTCGATCGCGGCGAAACTCGACGCGACAGGGCGAACGGATGCGGTTGCTCAGGCCCTCCGCCTCGGCCTCATCCTGTTGTGATCCTGCCCTTGGCTACCCCGCTCCGCATCACCATTTGATGTGAAATAGCGTTATCTCTGGAGGGCTTCATGCTCGACCGCACTCCATCCTATCTTCTTCACGACACCCCCTCGCCCGCTCCGTCGCAGCCGGTCGCCAGCGCCCCTGATGACGGATTGCTGCTCGATTCCTACTCCCATGCCGTGTCAGGCGTCGTAGACCGCATCGGCCCCTCGGTCATGCGGGTCGAGCCGCAGGTTTCCGGACGAACGGCGGGAATGGGCTCAGGCGTTCTCATCTCGCCCGACGGGCTCCTGCTCACCAACAGCCATGTCATGCAGGGCGCCCGGGAGGCGAAGCTCACCGGCTCGGATGGGCGCACCCTCGAGGCACGGGTCATCGGGGACGATCCGGACACGGATCTCGCCCTGCTGCGCGCCAGCGGAGACAGGCTCCCCTTCGCTGCCCTGGGTGATTCCAAGCGGCTGAAGCGCGGCCAGATCGCGGTCGCCATCGGCAATCCCCTCGGCTTCGAATCGACGGTCACGGCCGGTGTGGTCTCGGCCCTCGGACGGAGCCTGCGGGCGAAATCGGGACGGCTCATCGACGACGTGATCCAGACGGACGCCGCCCTGAACCCGGGTAATTCCGGCGGGCCGCTCGTGGCAACCTCCGGCGAGGTGATCGGCATCAACACTGCCGTCATCATGGGGGCACAGGGCATCTGCTTTGCCGTCGCGAGCAACACGGCGAATTTCGTCGTGTCGGAGCTGATCCGTCACGGCCGCGTCCGCCGCGCCTCGATCGGCATCGCGGGACAGACGGTGCCTCTGCCCCGGCGCGTCAGCTATGCGGCAGGTTTGACCGGGTCGTTCGGCGTGGTCATCGCCGCCGTGGGGCTGGACAGCCCTGCCGACCATGCCGCCCTGGAACAGGGGGATGTCATCCTCTCTCTCGACGGAGAGCCGGTCGGCGGCGTCGACGATCTCGTGCGCCTGCTGAACGGCGAGCGCATCGAACGCGTCGTGGAGCTCGTGCTGCTCAGGAAGGGCGCGATGCGCACCGTGACGATCACGCCCGTGGAGCGCAAGACGAAGGCGCCCCGCTCCGAGTGAGATACGACAAGGATTGCGAGCGGATCTCCAGGCTTATTGCTGGTCCGCTCGCGTCTTGCTTTCGTCCAGCCATGTTGGATCGAGCGTGAACAGCTCCTGCGGACGCGCGATGCCTCTCAAGGCGTACCGGCCGACCGACACCAGACATTCCCGATCATCCTCCGTCGCTGCCGAGAAGAAGGCGGAAGACACGAGAACGTCCCTCTCGACGGAACGGCACAGGGCTCCGATCCGGCTCACCTCGTTCACGGCCGGTCCGACCACCGTGAAATCGAGCCGATCCTGACTGCCGATATTACCGTAGAAAACCTCGCCGATGTGCAGGCCAAGATAGGCCGAGGTGACCGGCAGGTTGCACGACAGGCGCTCTTCGTTCAGCGCTCGGATCCGGGACTGCATCAGACGCTCGGCCTTAAGCGCGCACCGGCAGGCCTGGCCCGGATCCTCCTCCTTGAAGATCGCGAGGGCCCCGTCGCCGATCAGCTTCAGGACATCTCCGCCCGCGTCGTAAATGGATGAGATGATCGCTTCCGAGTAATCGTTGAGGAACGGAATGATCTGCTCGGGATCCGCCGTCTCCGTAATGTGGGTGAAGCTGTGCAGGTCGCTGAACCACAGGACCGCTTGAATCCGGTCTGTGACGCCACGAGCGATTCGGCCGCTCAGGACAAGCCGGCCCGCATCGCGGCCGAGATAGGTCTCGACAAGAGTTTTCGCGATGCGCGCGAGCGAGGCACATTTCATGGCCAGCATCAGGGGCGATGCCAGCTCGCGCAGGAGCGCGACCTCTTCATCGCTGAAGCCGGAAGGTGCGTCTGTCGTCCAGGACGAATAGAAGGAGTCCATCTCGCCGATGGCGCCTTCGGCTTCGAAGCGATGGATCAGAACAAGATAGTCCGTCTGCCCTTCGGCGCGAAGATCCTTGAGGATGGAAAAATCCTCGATCTGTCCAGGCCCAATCCGACGCCGCAGGAAGTCCTCTCCGCTTGCCCAGAGATGATAAAAGGTGCTCCGGCGCCAGTTTTCGGCCGCCTGCCCCTCCACATTGGTACGACCATATTCGGTGATCGGATTGAGACTGTCCTGATCGTCACGATGCCATCGGAAAACCCGGCCTTCATGGATCGGGTGCAGCGTATCGATGATGAGGTTGACTCGGCAGACAGGCAATTCCTCCTGAGCCAAACGAGTGCAGAAGCCGCGCAGGAGCTCCAGCTCCGACATGCCGGTCAATCCAGCCTCGGTGACCCATTTCGCGATATGTGCCGCCTGGGTTTTATCCATGAGAATCTCTTCACGATATCAGTGCGTCCAGCGTTTCATGCCAGCATATGGGGCGTCGGGTAAAGTCGGACAGCCATCACGCGCCGCCCGACCTTCGCCTACTCGGCCGGGGACGCCTGGGTTCCCACGGAGCCGGCCCGCTTCGGACCGGCACGCTTGAACAGGCGCAGCACCACGAGCCGGACTGCGACGTAGAAGACGGGCGTCAGGAACAGGCCGAACACCGTCACGCCAAGCATCCCGGAGAACACGGCTGTGCCGAGGGATTGGCGCATCTCGGCGCCGGGTCCGGTCGCGATCGCGAGCGGCAGAACGCCGAGAATGAAGGCGAAAGCCGTCATCAGGATTGGGCGCAGACGCAGCCGACACGCCTCGACGACCGCTTCCACTGGGCTTTTCCCGTCGAACTCCGCCTGTCTGGCGAACTCCACGATGAGGATCGCATTCTTCGCCGCCAGGCCGACAAGGACCACGAGGCCGATCTGCGTCAGGATGTTGTTGTCCTGGCCTCTGATCATGACGCCGATCAGCGCCGAGAGAACGCTCATCGGCACGATCATGATGATGGCGATGGGGAGCGACCAGCTTTCATACTGGGCAGCCAGCACGAGAAACACGAAGAGCACGGACAACGCGAAGATGAACACGGCCGTGTTGCCGGTCTGCCGCTCCTGGAACGCCAGATCTGTCCATTCGAAGCCCATCCCGGGGGAAAGGTTCTGCCGGACCAGCGCCTCCATGGCATCGAGGGCGGTGCCGGAGGACACGCCGGGACCCGCATTGCCCTGCAGGGCCACCGAGGTGAACATGTTGTAGCGCTGGATCAGGTCCGCCCCCGAAACCTCCCGCATCTCGACAAGCGTCCCCAGGGGCACGAGAGCGCCCGTCGACGAGCGGACCCTCAGCCGGTTGATATCGTTCTGGTCGATCCGGAAGCGCTGATCGGCCTGCGCCCGAACCTGGTAGACACGACCGAACGCATTGAAGTCGTTCACGTAGGCCGTGCCGAGATTGATGCGGAGCGTCTCGAAGATATTCGGGATTGGCACGTTCAGAATGCTCGCCTTCTGACGGTCGATTTCCAGATAGACCTGTGGCGAATTGGCCGAGAAGGTCGTGAAGACTCCGGCCAAGTTCGGGTTCTGCCGCGCTTGTCCCATCAGCTGATAGGCAACCGCCAGGATACCTCGGACATCGTCGCCGGTCCGGTTCTGGATCTGGATCTTGAAGCCGCCCGAATTGCCGAGCCCGCGAACGGGTGGCGGCGGGATGGCGATGATGAACGCCTCCTCGATCTGCTGCATGCGCGCGAAGAGATCGGCGATGATCTTGGACCCGGATTCGCCCGCCTCGATCCGCTCGTCGAACGGCTTGAACCCAGCGAAGATCGCGGCAGCGTTGGTCGCATTGGTGAAGGTGGCCCCCGAAAACCCCGCGAAGGCAACCGCGTTCTTAACGCCGGGCGTCTCTTGCATGATCTTGGATGCCCGCTGCACCACCGCATCCGTGCGCGCCAGGGACGCTCCATCGGGCAGCTGGATCACGACGATGGCATAGCCCTGGTCGAGGGTCGGGATGAAGCCGCGCGGGACATGGTTTGCGATCCATAGGGTGCCCGCAAGAAGGCCGACATAGATCGGCAACACGATGAATTTGTGCCGCGCCACCGATCCAACCGCTCTGGCATATCCGTTGGACGTCGCGTCGAAACCGCGATTGAAGCCGTTGGCCAATGTTCGCCCAACTCGGGCGACCGGGTTCCTGGAATGCTCATGGCTGTGCGGCTTCAGGAGGAAGGCGGCCAGGGCCGGGGAAAGCGTCAGGGAATTGAACGCCGAGATGACCGTCGACACGGCGATGGTCAGGGCGAACTGCCGATAGAACTGTCCGGAAATGCCGGGGATGAAGGCTGTGGGCACGAAGACCGCCACGAGAACCAGCGCGATGGCCACAAGCGCGGTTCCGACCTCATCCATGGTGGTATGGGCGGCGTCTCGCGGGGTCATGCCGAGCGCGATGTTGCGTTCCACATTCTCCACCACGACGATGGCATCGTCGACCACGATGCCGATGGCCAGGACCATGCCGAACAGGGTCAGCGTGTTGATCGAGAAGCCCAGGGCCGCCATGAAGGCGAAGGTGCCGATCAGGGAGACCGGAATCGCCACGATCGGAATGATCGCCGTGCGCCAGCTCTGCAGGAACACGAAGACCACGATCACGACGAGCGCCGTGGCCTCGAACAACGTCTTGTAGACCTCGTTCACGCTCTCGGAGATGAATTCCGTCGGATTGTAGACGATCTGGTACGCGATGCCCGGCGGGAAGTTGGCCTTGAGCTCCTCCATGGTCCGAGTAATCTGCTCCGATGCGGCAAGCGCGTTGGTCCCTGGCCGCTGGAAGATGGCCAGGGCGACCGCAGGACTGCCGTTCAGATAGGAATTCGTGACGTAATCCTGCGCGCCGAGTTCGATACGGGCGACGTCCTGCAGCCGCACGAGGCGTCCCTGCGGTGTCGCCTGGACGATGATCTGCCGGAACTGGCGCGGGTCCTCGAACCGCCCCTGCGTCGTCACCGTCAGCTGGAACGCCGCATCGGTCGGCGTCGGTTCCTGCCCCAAGGCGCCGCCAGAGACCTGAACGTTCTGCTCCTGGATCGCGCGCACCACTTCGCTCGATGTCATTCCATATGAGGCGAGCTTCTCGGGATCCAGCCAGACGCGCAGGGAATATTGCCGCTCGCCGAAGATGATGAGGTCGCCCACGCCGTCGAGACGGAGCAGGATGTCGCGCACATAGTTGCGGGCATAATTCGAGACGTAGAGCTGGTCGTAGGATCCGTCCGGCGAGAGCATGTGCACGACCATCATCAGGTCTGGCGAACTCTTGAGCGTCGTCACGCCGAGACGGCGCACCTCCTCGGGCAGGCGGGGTGTTGCAATCGCCACCCGGTTCTGGACGAGCACCTGGGCCTTGTCGAGATCGGTGCCGAGCTTGAAGGTGATCGTCAGCGCCATGGCGCCGTCGCCCGTCGAGTAGGAGGACATGTAGAGCATGTCCTCGACGCCGTTGATCTGCTGCTCCAGAGGCGTGGCGACCGTGGCCGCAACCGTCTGCGCATCGGCTCCCGGGTAACTGGCCCTGACCACCACGGTGGGCGGCGCGATATCCGGATATTGCGCGACCGGCAGGGTCGAGTAGGCAATGCCGCCGATGATCAGGAAGAGCGCCGACAGGACCGTCGCGAAGATGGGACGGTCGACGAAGAAATGGGCAAAGCGCATGGAAGCGCACTCCTGGCGTGGGGTCAGCTGCCGTTTCGTTCCCGCACCGGGGGAAGCGTTGTCATCTGAGGCGTAATCGGCGCTCCGGGCCTCACCCGGACAAGGCCGTTGACGACCACCGTCTCGTTGCCGGTCAGCCCGTCACGGATCACCCTGTAGCCGTCGATCCGCGGTCCGATGCGAACAGGCTTGAGATTGACGGTGTTGTTCTCGCCGAGCACATAGACGACCCGCCTGTCCTGGTCGCTGCCGATGGCCTCATCGGGCAGGAGGATGCCTCGGTACGGATCCGAGGCGCCGACCGTCACACGGCCGAACAGACCGGGGGTCAGGAAGCGATCCTTGTTCTCGAAGACCGCGCGCACGCGGATCGTTCCGCTTGCCGAATCAAGACGGTTATCGACGAAATCGAGATGTCCCTTGCGCGGCTCCAGCCGTTCATCCGTCAGCCTGAGCACGACCTCGTTGGTCTCTCCGTTGGCGGAGGTATTCGTGCCTCCACGGGCTTGCCGGGAGAACGCCAGGAACGAGCGCTCATCGACATCGAAGTAGAACTGGATCGGGTCGAGCGAGAGGACGTTCGTCAGGATCGTCTCATTGGCATTGACCAGATTGCCCTCGGAGACGAGTTTGCGCGAGATGCGCCCCGACAGGGGAGACCTGATTTCCGTGAACTCTACATCAAGCTGGGCCTGCCTCAGGGCCGCCTGTGCGCGGTCCAACTCGGCCTTGGCCGTCAGGAACGATTGACGGCGCTGATCGTAGAGCTGGTCGGTAATGTTCCCGGTTCGACGCAACTGCTCGGCGCGATCGAGATCGCTTTGCGCGAATTCCAAACGGACCTGGGAGGACGTGACGGCCGATTGCGCCTGCTCGAGCGAATTGCGGTAAGGCCGCGGGTCGATGGTGAAAAGAAGGTCGCCCGCCTTGACGAAGGTACCGTCCTGAAAGTGAACCTTATCGAGATATCCGGACACCCGGGCCCGGATATCCACCTGATCGATGGCCTCGAACCGTCCGATGAAGTCGTCCTGTTCGACGATGTCCTTCACAAGCGGTTTTGCCACTGTCACAGGCGGAGGCGGCGCGGGGCCGCCCTGCGCTGCGACGAGATTTGTCGCGGCGAACCACGATAACAGAACGCTGGAAACAAACACTGACCCAGGAAAGCGCATGCGTAACCTCCTGATCGGCATTCCGGACGCAGCACTAAGCCTCCACATTCCAGCCTATGACCCTATGCGCGGAGGCACGCAGAAGGCTTATGTTCTTATTGCAACGCAATATTACGCATTGCTGCAACCATGACAAGGTATGAAACTTTGATACATTGCGAATGTGAGAAGTCGCCGCGAGATCGGACTGCAAGCTGTCTTGGGCCTCGACTGGATTAATTATTCGCCTAATGCTGGAGAAATGGTCTCACGAAGCACTGGCTCTGCGAGCTTGAGGCTCAGGAATAGGCGTCACGGAGATCAAGAGTGCTTTGCTGTCCAACATACCGATAGTTTTTTGTCAGCCATGTGCGAGCCGCGTTCCTGCCGAGATCTTTCAGCTCCTTGAAGAAGCTCCACTGAGCGCTAAGGCGCGACGCAGCCGTGAACTCGTCGAGCTTGTCACCCCCATGGATTCGGTGCATGAGAACCCGCTTGTAGTCCCTGGTCGAGAGTTTTCCTTCGTCAATCAGCCGCGTCACGAACTCGACCGCCCTGAACTGCTCCAGCAGATTGGCATTGAACGTGATTTCCGTCAGACGGTTCTGGATCTCCTGCACGCTCCGAGGGGTCGACCGACGCTCGATCGGGTTGATCTGCACCAGCAGGATATCGTCCGACTGCGTTTCGTAGAAGAGCGGGAAGAGGGCCGGATTGCCTGTGTAACCGCCGTCCCAGTACGGTTCGCCCTCAATCTCTACAGCCTGGAAGAGCATGGGAAGGCAAGCCGAGGCCAGCACGTGATCCACGGTCAGCTCAGGACCGCTGAAGACTCTGATCTTCCCGGACCAGACATTGGTTGCCGCAACGAATAATTTCGCATCTCTGCATGCCCTTACCCGTTCGAAATTGATCAGACTGTTGAGAGCATCGCGCAGAGGGTTGATGTCGAGGGGATTGAGATCGTAGGGGCTCGCGACCCGGGACCAAGCATCGAACCAGAGATTCGAAGATCCGTTCATGCTCCAATAGCTCAAGAGACGGTCGAAGAGCGATCGCTGGATCGGCGAGAGCACGCCATCCAGGCTCACGCGTTTCCAGAATGTGCGCAGCTGCTCCCGCGCCCCGTCACGGCCTCCTTCCAGCCATCCTTCGAAGAGAACGACCGCATTCATTGAGCCGGCGCTCGCCCCCGTGATCGCCTCGATCGTCAGTCTTCCGTCCTCAAGGAGATAATCGAGCACACCCCACGTGAAGGCGCCATGCGCGCCGCCGCCCTGCAGCGCCAGGGACACGGATTTCTCGGCATTGGGACACACGAGCCCGCGCACAGGGTTTCTACGGATTTTGGCTCGGTCCATCATTGCGGTCTCCAGATCTCAATCGGCAGATTACCACTGGGACCGCTTCAAAGGGCAAGCCGGATTGCATCGTTCTCTGGATGTCGCATGAGGGAGAAGCGCTGCCCCGCAGGATTTCAAGGGGGAGCAAGAGCTAAAGTTTCGGGATCTGCGCAACAGATGACCTCCGATCGGGCGAGAAGATTATTCCGTCACTGACAGCAATCCCGGACGTCTTCATCGTCACGGACGATATTGCCTGGGATGGCGAGGAACGCAGAAGGTAGACTTGGTTCATCAGAACCTCGGGCCTGCTTGAATGATTCCGGGATCCATGCCGTCGCTGGTCGATATGGATATTCAATCGTCAGTGAAGGACCGCAAACCACGAAGCGAAGGTGATCTCAGACACCGAACCTCGGGCGCGTTCAGATCAGCGCCATAGAATGGCGGCCGCAACGGGGTCCTCCCTCGAGGCTGGTTCGGACGAAGGAAGTTAGATGAACTATATGTCGGAAGTTGGATCCATTGACTCCACGATTCACCGCATTGGGAATCGATCTGGGATCGAACTGCAAGTGGATCCCGCTTTCGGAGCCATGCTCTAGCGCCAAGCTTCGTCGTTATATTGGCCGTTTCCTCCCGACCGCTCTGAAGGGAGTATGATTTATTTATTGACATTCCGGCACTTCACACGATTATATCGTCATGACTTGCGCTCCGCTGACGTACACAGAGTAGCAGTTTTTCCTGAATGTACATGCGTGGAAGAGCTTAGCGTGCGGCCTGCAGACAGCTGTCGCCCGCGTCTCCAATAAACTGATAATTTTGGTGGCTGATTTAGTCTCTTGATGAGCTAAGGTGAGCTGCTGCCTGGCCTACGACAAGAGGATGTTGTCAAGTGGAGAGGCTGCATGAGCTCTCACGGTTATCCGCTTATCCGAACCATTCGCAGTGCCGTCCAAAGTGTCAAAGGCTCGTTTATCCTCTGGATTATTTTCCTCCTTATCCTCCCCGGTGAGGCAGCAGCTGCAGAATATCGACTTGGTCCGCAAGACAAGATCAGGATCAAGGTCGCTGAATGGAGGGCAGGCAAGAGCGAGTACTTCGACTGGGGCATTCTCATGGGCGAGTACACCGTGAATGCATCGGGCAGCGTCGCACTGCCGCTTCTCGGCAATCTGTCGGCCAAAGGATTGACGGTCGACGAACTTGCAAAGCTCGTGGCTGAAACGCTCCAAATGCGTGCCGGCATCCCTAACCGCCCCGATGCCGCCGTCGAGATCGTCCAATATCGTCCGATCTATGTTGTCGGAAGCGTGCAGCAGCCCGGTGAATATGCCTATCGACCGGCACTGACCGTCCTTCAGGCGATCGGTCTGTCGGGAGGCCTTTATAGGCAGACTGAATCGGGTCTCATTCGCCTCGAGCGCGACCGGGTCACAGCCATAGGTTCGTATGAGAGCGCACGCCTCGAAATGCGTCGCTTGCTGGTGCGACGCGAGCGTCTCGCCACTGAGCTGGCTTCAGGTTCGCAAATCCCAATCCCGGACGATCTGCGCGATGACCCGGACGCTTCCCGTCTTATCGCGGACGAGGTCGCGGTCATGAATACCCGCAGCGATGCCTTGCGATCCCAATTGGCGGCCAATGCCGAGCTAAAGGATCTTTTCTCGAAGGAAATCGTGAATCTCGAACAGAAGGTCGCGGCCCAGGAACGGCAGATCGCCATCGCCCGCCGTGAGCTGCAGACCGTAGGTGGATTGGTGGAGAAGGGTCTCGCTGTCAATTCGCGCGAGTTTGCACTCGAACGTACCCTAGCCGATCTGGAGAGCAAGATGCTCGACTACACGACAGCAATACTTCGGGCGCGCCAGGAAGTCAGCAAGGCTGACAGGGATGCGACAGACCTTCAGGCCGAGCGGAAGGCGAAGATCGAATCCGAGAGGCAGGAAACGGAGGCCGCGATCGATCAGCTCAAGTCGCGGCTCTCGACATCCCAAAGTCTCATCAACGAGGCAACATCCGTCGCGCCGCGGCTCCTCATGGAGCGAATGGAAGCCACACGACAGATTACCTTCTGGATCGTACGTCGCGGAGATAGCAGCACCGTCAGGATTTCAGCCGATGCAGACACGACTGTTGAACCCGGTGACGTTATCCAAGTCGAGCAGAGCTCCACAACAGATGCCAGAGCCGATTGGCCTGACCGAAACGCGGTGAGCATGGATTCCAACATGCAATCCCGATCCAAAGCCAACTGATGAATGCAGCCCTCCTCCATGACCCAAACGTTATGGCTGCCCCGGAGAGAACATGGCTTTGCGCCGATGAGACGACAGCAACTGCACCTGACGCCCATATGCCTGCACATTGCTTATGGAGATTTCAATGAGACCGATCTCAACGGAAGGACTTGAGAAACCGACAGGAATCGATGCCGGCGCAGTACCGATGCTTCAATGGCTCAAGATTGAAGACCTTCTTGTCGACCCCACTTACCAGCGCCCCATCGTCGGCCAAGGCCGCCGGAATGTCATTCGCATCGCTCAATCGTTCTCATGGGCATGCTTTTCTCCAGTCGTCGTCTCTCCCATTGAAGGAGGAAAGTTCGCCATCATTGACGGCCAGCACAGAACGACAGCGGCTGCACTGGCCGGCTTCGACAGCGTCCCCTGTCAGGTTGTCATCGCGACGCAAGAGGATCAGGCCATTGCCTTCAAGGCGATCAATGGGGTCACTGTCCCCATCTCTCCCATGGCCTTGTATTCCGCCGCTGTCGTCGCGCGGGAACCTTGGGCGCTCGAAGTTGCCGATGTATGTCTCAGGGCGGACGTGGAACTCCTGCGGTATCCCCTCCCGGTGGAACGCCAACGCCCTGGTCAGACGATGGCGGTCGGCGCCATTGCCCGTTGTCTCAACCGCTATGGCCAAGCAACACTCATCACGGCGCTCCAATGCGTCACTCAGACGAACAACAATGTACCCGGAGCTCTCACAGCCCGGGTCATTCGTGCCATCTGCGAAGTTCTTCATAGCAATCCGGTGTGGAGAGACGGCGGCTTGACACTGCTGGAAGCATTCGACTCGATTGATCTTGCCGCACTTCAGAGCGAAGCGACATTGCATACGGGTCCGACCCGAACAAGCCAGGTTGAGTTCATGATGGAACGCATCCGCTCAGAACTTTCCGTCTTGATGCCAGGAAAAGAAATATCGCTTCAGACATGGTCTCATGGCGTGCAAGAGTTCCAAGGCGCAACCAGCTGACGTGGCGTCTGACGGGCAACGATGCTCATCGGCAGTGAATACGGGTCGATGACGTACGGGGGTTACGACAGAGTAATAAGGATGACGGTATGGAGACAAGCATACCGACCTTTCCGACGCCTATCGTCCTTGGCGTATTTCTCGCGTTAGCTCCATTCACGGCTTTCGCGGCATTGCGCCTGAATGACAAGCTGGCATGGTTTCTCCTGGGCGCGGTTTGGCTGCGCTACCTCATGTCGGCCCTTCATCAGTATACCTATTCTCCAATTCTCGCCGGGCTGTCGCTCAACGCTCTGGCTTCGGTTGCAGTGGCAGGAATCGGGGTACTTATGCTCGACAAGCGCTTCCTTCTCTTGAAAGCCTTGTCCGGGATCTATCTGGTGATCCTCGTTCTGGTCGCCAGTGCAGCGGCCAATCGCTATCCGGGAGCCTTCGGGAGTCTGGCCAAGTGGGCCTACCTGACCGCCCTGGCAATGATTACGTACGAACTTCTCCGCCGGCATGGGTCCACCGCTATCTTCACTGCCCTGTTGACGGTCTTCCTGCCACCGTTTGCCTTGCAGGTTCTGTCCGTTGTCATGGGATTGGGAAAGCTCAGCGAGTCGGATGGCTCCATATGCTTCATCGGCGGATACAACCATGAGGCTGCGTTTTCCATCATCATCCTGACTTTTCTCTATTGTGTCTGCTTCCTGGAACCGGAACGTCCGAAGCTGGCGTTCGCATGCATACCGGTTGTGATGGCGGCCCTCCTCCTTGCGAATTACCGGACGTCTCTTCTGGCCTCGCTTCCAATCGTTTCGGCAACGCTTTTCTTCGGTACTCTCAGGCGCTTTGCACCGTCTGACCGTCCCTTCCTGATCATCGTACTATGCCTCGCCGGAGCTCTTCTTCTGTATGCGGCAGGGATCGCTCTGCAGGGGCGGTTCGACGACCTCTACATGACGCTGTCGAGAAGCTCCGACCTCATCAAGCCCCCGGAGCACTACACTAGAGCAGAGGAGGAACTTCTGTCCGCTCGCGCGATCATATGGAGTCGCTATATCACTGCATACCTGAACGGCTCTCTAACCAATTATATGTTGGGTTACGGTCCTGAATCCTGGGAAGACACCTTCACATTGTATGCACATAACACATTCGTGTCCGCTCTCTACGAGACCGGAGCAATCGGTCTCGTCAGCATCCTCCTCCTGTTCGCCTTGTTCTTTCGTCTTGCCTTCAGGACAACGCGAGACCGGCGCCTCCTGATCGTCAGTGCACACACGAGCTTCCTTGTTCTCAATCTCGCCACGATGCCCTTATGGATGATTGAGGGAAACGTTCTTCTCGCACTCACGCTCGCTTATACCATGCACAGGCAGGTCACTCATCGACACCCTCCTATTCTGGAACAGCTCAGAACGACTTGAGCACCATCGACACGATCAAGGTGCCTTGGTTAGTGCCCCCCGTCCCACGCGAGCCGGCCGATATCAAAGCCGGTTATAGATCTCGATGACCCGTTGAGCATGCGTACTGGCGGAAACATCGTTGATGACTTTCTGGCGATCCCGTTCATGAAGGACGAGACCCTCAGGGTCCTGCAGGATCTTCAGTGCGCGCGAAGCGAAATCCTCCGCACTGGCTTCCAATGGAACAAGGCATCCCCCACGCCAGCGATCCCATGTTTCCCGATAGCCCGCGCTGTCCGTCGCAAGGTATGGCGTTCCAGTGATGACGGCCTCGACCAGGGTCCGTCCGAACGGCTCTCTCGTCGAGGTGGCGACAAGGAGATCGAGCGCAGCGATGTTTCTTTCGGCGGGCATCTGGAATCCTGCGAACGTCACCCGATGGGCCATTCCGAGATCCCCGGCGAACTCCTTGAGATCGTCCTCGGATTCATCCCCTTTGCGACCAAATACGACGAAATGGCAGTCGCTCCGCTCGCGCCCGATCTTCGCACAGACTTCGAGGAAGAACCGCGGCCGTTTCCAGTTCCAGAAATTTCCTACGAATCCGATCAGGAAAGCGCCTTCCGGACACCCGAGCTCACGAGCGAAGCGGCGACCTTCGGTCCGAATCCGCTCATCCGCTGATATCTTGATTGGATTGAGCACGAAGGTTCTCTTCTCCGGTCGGATGTACTCGATGTTGTCCTCGCAGGCTCCAGAAATACAGATGACCTGGTCTGCAAGGTTCGCGAGGACCCGCTTGGGCCATGTCATGCGGTTAAGAGATCGGTGATGATAGACGGTGTGCCTGCCGGAAAGTTTGGCCACCAGCCCCCACGACTGAACGCTAGGGAGGTCATTGAAATGAAAGATGCTGTCTTCGGGAAAGCTCCGGACAAGCTTCCATCGGCTTGGAAATCGCAAGACATCATAGGCAGGATGATGGCGCGAGACCGGCGTCTCACCGCAATCGATGACTGAAAGACCTTGGCGGCGGGCTTGCTCGGCGATGCTGGTCCCATCTGGGCAGAGAGCGATACAGCGCGTGTCAAATTCGTCCTGAAGGGTCTGTCCTAGGGTCAAGGCCGAAACGTGACTCCCTCCGATTTCACTTCCCATGAACGGGAAGATTACGAATTTTGGACCTGCCTCTCGTTTCTCCCTCGGCGGTGCATGGAGCGAAGCCACTGCCTCATTCATATACGTGTCCCAAGTAGGAGATACTTAGTACCAACGCAGACTCTTCAAATCCACGCGATTGAGAACCACGCCGATCCATGGCAACTCGCCCATGTCGATCCCCAGCAAAGTTTCTCTGACGGTCTCCGAGCGGGAACGTCCCCAGTCCATGACAAGAAGGGCGTTCTCCACCATCGACGCCACCACCTTTGCGTCACTGCTCAAGCCGAGTGGCGGAGTGTCGATAATAACATAATCGAAGGCATCCCTTGCTTCGCATAGGGTCTCCTCGAACCGATCCCGCGCGATCAACTGATTGGAGTGGATCAGATCGGGACGGCTCACTGTCGGAAGGATCAGGCATGTCGATCCCGGAACCACATGCAACGCCGAGCGCCAGGGGGACCCTTCGGCGAGAACCTCGAGCAGTCCTGTCTCCGCATCGGGAACAAGCGTCTTGCTTAAAGTCGAATTGGCGATATCGCCATCGATCAGCAGACATGTCTTCCCGGCATTCGCCAGCAAGGCAGCCAAATTCGCTGCAAAAAGCGTGCGGCCGGTCTGAGGCTCTACGGATAACACCGCGAAGTCCTTTGCGACATTGCCGGAGTGTCGATGGGTGACCGTTGCCGCGATCGACCTCATCGCCTCTGCGAACTCCGACTGCGGAACGTCAACAGAATAGCGGAGAAGGTCCGGCAATCTGTCCACTCTAGGCTCTGCCGACGGGTTCGGCGTCATCCAGGAACGCCACGGCGTGCCCAACCGGGCGGGAGCAATTTTCGGCAGCATACCGATGCAATTCATTCCGAGCTTTTCGCGAACCTGACCCGCAGTCCTTATGGTATCATCCCGGCGCTCCCGGATCGCTCCACATGCTCCTCCGGCAATGGCACCGAGGAAAGCCGAGAGGATAATGATCGGGGCCGTCTTCGGATGGCTCGGGCTCATCGGCGGGACCGCCGGGGTCACGATGCGAGCATCGCCTATTGGAAAGGATTGCTGCTGAACCGTCTGCTGGTAACGCTCCATGAAGGATTGATAAAGGCTCCGATAGGTGTCGGCCGAGCGCTCCAGCTCCCTCAGTTGCACAAGCCGATTGTTCGCGTCCGCAGCATTGTCGATCAGCGTCCTCACATTCTTGTCCAATGTCTCAAGCCGTGATTTCGCTATCTGGTAGTCGCTCTCGTAGCTTTCCGCGATGCGGCTGAGTTCGGCAAGGATCTGCCGCTGGATATCGCTCTTCTCCAGCTTATATTGTGTTGCCCTCTCATGCTCGGGTCCGAAGCGTGAGACTATCTCGGCCTCGCGTCTGCTCGCATCCATGAGCCTCACTTGAAGGTCGCTGATGGTAGGATTGCTGATGGCCTCTCCAACCTGCATATCAGTTTGGCCTGAGCTCAGAACCGTACGGATACGATCAAGCCGTGCTGATGTACGTGCGACATCTCCCTGGGCTACGCTGAGCTGTGCGTTAAGTTCCGAAAGCTGCAGCTCGGATACGAGTTGCCCGCCTACCGCTATAAGATTGTTCGCGGCACGGAACTTCTGAACCGCCATGTCGGAGTCAACGGATTGCTGCCGCAGTTCGGCAAGGCGCGCCTCAAGCCAGGAGTTTGCCCTCCGGGTCGCGTCATACTTCGTATCCAGCTGCTCCGCCAGATAGGCGTCGACATAGGCATCGGCGATCTGTACGGCCTGCTTTGCGTCTGATCCTGTATAGCCTATCGTGATCACGTAAGTCTTCCCAACGCGAGCAACGGTGATCCGGGAGAGCAGACGGTAAACGGCCCCCCAGCGCTGAGCTTCTTCTACCGCGGCTGGATCGGCCTGGGGTTTGTCCGTCGGGCCTGTCACCCAGGTGACAAGGCTCCGTGCAGTATCTCCCACCCATTGAACCGCCCAGGTCAGCAGCCACCCCTGCGGAGCTTGGAAGGTTGCATTGTTCACAAGGTCCATCTTATTGACAACCGCGAGAGCGATTGTCTCCGACTTCATGACCTCGACCTGACTATCTGCCACGATCGGAGCGTCAATACCGAGGTCTGTGACTGCCGAAACATCCTGGACAGCCCGAACCTGGCGGCGGTCGATCACGATGCTTGTCGTGGCTGTATAGAGCGGCACCGAGGTCGCAACATAAATTATTCCCAGAACAATCCCTACCACAGTACCGCCGATAATGACTCGGGATTGACGCCGAACGGCCGCGAATATCGATTTCAGATTGATGTAATCATCGCCCCCGGCTTCTTTCGGGAAGGGTTCGGCCGCTCCATGGGACATTCGCTTTGAAAGCTGAAGCATGACGTCTCTCCCGACATCGCGCCCAATCCTCATGAGACTAGGCAGGTCTAACCGTCTTACGCCTGATTACCGTCATGCTTGGATCAATACCGTCTCGTAAGTGCGAGATCCTTAAGCAGCCTGGAAACACGGGCCTCTGTCACAACTCGCACTTTTGCGAAAGCTGGATGCCTACTTCGAAGACCGGGAATTCCATCTCTCACACCGATGCGAAATGCCAAGTTTGAGTTCCTATGCAATAAACTACTTCCGGTTTCGATTTGGCTACGGCCTCATCTTTTCGACACTTGATGGCATAATAGCGTCGATCGAACTTTACTCTTCGAATATAAATCGAACGGACTTCACGTTCGTGTGTCTCCCCAATCCCGCACCTGAAAGCAAAATGGCTCATTCCGCGTTGCGCTAGTTTAGCACACGGAAAAAGCCTCAAGCCGCCGAGCTGAATGCCTATTAGATATATCACTCGAACTATTCGAGCTGCCAGGGGGCCTCAGTCCAGTCGGATTTCCAATCCTCCAATCTGTCCCATGAGCGGGAAGCACCAAGCTAAATTAGTTTCCTCGATCCGATCTCGTCGGACACAATTCATTTGGATCCTTTTGCGCAGCGATTCATTGACTGTCGTCAGACAGAAATCAAATCGAATTCTATGGATATCTTAAGTCAAATTCGTCGTTTTCTAAGAGGTCTAAATTAAGAGCAACGTAAACTTAGAGCTTTTCTCTAGGATCTACTGCTCTTCCCAATATCGCGTGGGGCGCTATCTGACCCGCGGGTTATCAAGGTTTCCAGCTATGGATCCGGACTCGCGGTCTCTCAGCAAGCCCAAATACACGGCGTTGGAGCGTTAGGTGCAAAGGATCGACGTCCCGATTTTCATGCAATCGCGTAGCGCCATGATCGAGATCATTTGCGTTGCCATCGGCAGAAGAAAGTCACGTTTCACCCCGCTCTACATCATGAGGAGACCCTCAACGTGACGGCACCCCATCAAAGCACATTGATGTCAGGCTACGCGTTCGATGGTAGTTATGTGGCGCTTAGTCGAGCAGGGCGTGCTCAGAAACGCATCTTCGACATTGTCCTTTCGTGCATCGTTATGGTGGCGGTATTTCCCATACTCGTCATCATTGCGGTCGCGATTAAGCTTGACACTCCAGGGCCCGTCCTGTTCCGCCAGACCCGTGTCGGGCTCAATGGACGTCGCTTCCGAATCTACAAATTTCGAACCATGACTGTGCTCGAAGATGGAGAGTTAATCGTTCAGGCGAAACACTTCGATCCACGCATCACCCGCGTCGGACGTTGGCTAAGACGCCTAAGCCTTGATGAGCTTCCGCAACTGCTCAACGTTCTGAAAGGTGAGATGTCGCTCGTAGGTCCCCGGCCGCATGCGTTGGCTCATGACCATGCGTTCGCTAAGCTCATCAACAGCTACGCAATCCGTGGACACGTCAGGCCGGGCATTACGGGTCTGGCGCAAGTCCACGGCTTGCGTGGAGAAACGGCGACTATTCAAGCCATTCAAAAGCGCGTCGAGCTCGATGTCGAGTATATCGCCCGTTGGAGCATGCTTCTGGATCTGGAGATCCTTGTTCGAACGGTCGGGGAAATTGTTAGGCCTAGAAACGCCTACTGATCCCGTTCTTGAAAGCCTTTCCTAGGTTTCACTGACGTCCACGCCTACGAACCGGAGGCTTGCATGACTTTTCGCTTGCAACCGACACAGGACACTCGGCGTAGGATCATTGTGACCGTCCTCCTCTATCTTGCAGGAACTCAAATGTGCTCTTCGCTCTCCACGGAGCATCGCACTTTATACGTAAGTCCATCGGCCATGGGCGATAGAGACGGGACAAGCTGGGACAATGCCGGCTCGTTGGAAATGCTTTCCCTGTTCATCTCGCGTGTTGGCGCAGGTGGAAGGATCCTCATTCGTGCAGATGCCGGGCCTTATCGAACGGACCGACAGATTACAATCCGATCGGGAGGCAATCCGAATGAACCAGTCACGATTACCGGCGCGGATGTTAGCGGAAATCCAGCAAGAGCATTGATACAAGGTAGTCGTTCCGATCCATGGACTGTGGGAAGCGATCCAGGGTCTGAGGTCTTCCGTCTTGATTCCGGGGCTGATCATCTTCGTTTCGAGAATCTCACGTTTCAGAATCAGGGAAATGGCTGCTTTCGCGTCTCAAGCAACATTCAAGGGCTTGAGCTTCAAGACATAGATGCTCGCAATGTCCGTCGCTTCTTCGAGAACGGGCCTGGATCCTCCGACAAGATTGCCAGCATTACAGGTCTCAACATCCGCCGAGTATCCGTTCGGGGCTATTCCAAGGGCGCAATTCGCCTCAGCGGCGACTCGAGCGACGTTGTCATGGAGGATGTCTTGGGGGATAGCCAGCGTCAGGACGGCGATGATTTTGCAATCGGCGTCGCTCTGCAGGGAAATGTGAGGAATGTCCTGCTGCGTCGCGTAACGATGATGAACAGCCAGGACACGACGCACGGCTACTGGAACGGTGACGGTTTCGCAACCGAGAGGCACGTTTCCGGAGTCAAGCTTGAGGATACAGTCGCATCCGGCTCTACGGATGGCGGCTATGACATCAAGTCGTCTGAGACGATTTTGATGCGGACCAAGGCAGAGGACAACATGCGCAACTATCGCATCTGGAGCGACGTCAAGGTCGATGATTGCCTAAGTCTAAATCCAAACAAGCGTGGCGGAAACGGCAAACAGAATCATTTCTGGGTGGCCAAGGGCGCGCGCGTCGAAATCGCGGGATGTCGGATAGAAGGGGGCGATCAGAGAACCATCGCTTTCCAGATCGAGGCGAAAGGCGAAGCCGTCGTCCGGGATACGGAAATCAATATAGGCCCCGGCGCCCGCATGTCGCTCATCGAGAATGGCGGAACACTCGACAACAGAGGCATACAATAGGACCTGAAAAGGCGGCAGCAATGAAGATCTGCGTCCTTGGACTAAGAGGGGTTCCGGCAGTCGTCGGTGGTGTCGAAACACACTGCGAACAACTTTATCCCCGATTGCAAAGACGGCGATCCTCGGACCGCTTCACGATAGTCGGCCGGCGTTCCTATTGCGGATCCCCCTCGGCTGAATTCAATGGCGTGGAGGTTGTCGCTCTACCGCATATAAAGGGTAAGCACCTCGAGGCCATTTCGAACGCCATCATCGCCCTGCTTTATGCCAGGTTCCAGCTTCATGCCGATATTGTGCATATTCATGCGATCGGACCGGCCCTTGTGGCGCCGATCGCAAAAGCGCTTGGCTTGAGGGTCGTCGTAACGCACCACGGAAAGGATTATGACCGGGACCGGTGGCACGCCTTGGCAAAAAATGTGCTTCGATTAGGCGAATACTGTGCCTTGCACTTCGCTGACCACATTATCGTTGTCTCTCCTTCTTTGACGGAGATGCTGAAGACGCGGCACCAATCGCGCTCATCCCACATCACGTTTATCCCCAACGGCGCGACCCATGTCCTTGACGTTGCTCAGGAGCATGCAGACAGTTCGGCGCTTTTGGACAAGTTCAACCTAACGTCGGGAAGATACATCATCACCGTCGGGCGCCTGGTTCCCGAGAAGGGCATCGATTTCCTGATCAAGACTTTTAAACGCGCGAACTGCGGTACGAAGTTGGTCGTCGTCGGCGATGCTGGAATGGATCAATCCTACGTCGATGCGCTTCATCAGGAAGCCGATGGGAACCTGATTTTCACCGGTTATTTGGGTCAGGCGGATGTCATTGGTCTCCTGCGGCAGGCCTCGCTTTTCGTCCTGGCCTCCCGGCATGAGGGTCTGCCGATCGCTGCGCTGGAGGCAGCTATGAGCGGGTGCCCGGTTCTTCTTAGCGACATCGAGCCGAATCTCGACCTCGGATTTCCGGCGAAGAGCTATTTCCGGGTCGGGGACATCGAAGATCTGGAGCGCAAGTTGCGGGCGCCCCATCATGCCTTCAAGGTAGATCCGCCGGGTGTGCTGAAGAATTACGACTGGAACAGGATCAGCGAGGCGACAAGCGAGATCTATACGAAGTTGATGTCGGTCGCGTAGAATTGGCTCCGCATCACCTTCCCCGCAAAGCGATTTATGGTCTCGAAGTCGTGACTTATGAGATTGCCTGTATTCTTTTGTAGATCGCGAGAACGCGGTCAGCATGTCGCACCGGGGAGAGCTCGTCTGCGATCTTGCGCCGGACTTCATCCGGGAGAGCCGTATCCTTTGGATTCACGAGAACCTGCAGAGCGACTTCGGCGAATTGTTCCGGCGTTGCATCCCTTGCGACGAGGCGCCCACCGGCCCATCGGCGGGCTATTTCACTATGGCCAGCATCGTCGGTCGCGACATAGGGGACGCCCAGCAGCAAGGCCTCGACGAGTGTTCGGCCGAACGGCTCGCCAAGCGCTGGGGCGATCAGGAGGTCCAGTGTGGCGAAGTTCATCTCGGAAGGCGACCGAAACCCGGGAAGGACAATCCTGTCGCCGATCCCAAGCCCGTCGGCTTTCCGTTTAAGATCCGCGTTCGATTCGTCTCGATCCGAACCGAAGATGACAAAGCGGGCATTCGGTAGAGCCTGAGCAATATTGCTGCACACATCGAGGAAAAAGCCAGGTCTTTTGCGGTGCTGCAGGTTGCCGACGAATCCCACTAAAAGAACAGGTTCACCAACGCCCCAGACCCGTTTGAACTCAGCCCTCCATCCTGAGCCGGCGCTGAGAGCAGGCTCAGGAAATGGGTTGGTGATGCTGTCTATCTCTTCTTCTCGCAGGAAGCTGAGATTGCGGCGACAGGGCTCGGAAATGCTGATGACGGAATGGGCCAGTTGCAGGATTCTTCTGTCCAGCATCGACATGTCGAGAATGGCGCGGTGATGGTACACGACTCGCCGTCGAAGCACTTTCGCTGCGCTTCCCCATGCCTGAAGCGTCCATAGATCGCTGCAGTGAACGATCGCTCCAGCGCCATACGATCGCAACATAAGGACACGCTTCGGAAGCTTCAGGACATCGGCGAGCACATCACGCCGCTTTGCTGGAACATCGGCAGTCGGCAACACCTCCAATCCCATCTCGGCGGCGCATTTCGCGACCTGTGAATCGGCTGCGGCCACGATGACGCACCTGATCCGGTGTCTTGTGCCCAGAGCACGGGCCAGATGGAAGGTGGAGATATGACTTCCGCCGACGCCCATCCCGGTAAATGGGAAGAGGATCGGCCCAATCGATGCACCTGTCTTGGATAACATCATCCAGCTTCTTGTCCTGGATCGTCTCCCCACGGCAAAGCACGAATTCACCTGAGCACCTGGAACGTCAAACCAGGAGGGCTCACTCCTGAGATCCCATTATTCCCGTCAAGTGGATACCAGCTTCGGAGAGTCATCTTTCGAGGTGTAATCATAGTACTGTTTCGTGTCACAGACCATCGGTCAATTATGCTCAGAAGTCAGCTCCTTCCATCATCATTGATGATCCTCCCAAGTTGCCGCGGAGATCTGCTAAATTAGTCAACGGCTACCTTTGATTGAAAACTTTCGAAGAAAACATCGTGCTGCAAAGAGGGTCCACTTTCTCGCGGGATGCGCTAGTCTTATGGCGTGGTGGACGGCTTGATCAGCCCAAGACAGGCTCTTCCTATCGTCTTCCATGGCACTGCGATCCCGCTCGAGAGAGTATATCCATTGACCGTGGCGCCACTCACTCGTGAGCGCGTTCCAGCGCCGCGGGAGGATCATCATGGAGAGTGACAATCGCCGACAGCCGAAGGATGATCTGACTTGGTCCTTAGGGAGCGGCGTGCACCCTCGCAGCTTCCTTTTCTCTCTTGATGATCGTTATGAAGCCCCCGGACTTGGCCATGTTCTGGTACCGATCGGAAAGCTCCAAATCTCTCCGGACTACCATTGCTATACAGTTGCAAGCCAAGAATCGTTCCTGATCCTCATCGGCCACTGCATTGATTTACGTGCTCCCGCCAGTCAGGAGCCGGATGCGGCTCGAACTCTCCTGCATGCTGCGTTACATGACGGGGTCGAGACGATGCTCGCCGCGTCCGACCACATCATCGGACGCTATACGGTGATCTGCTACAGTCGAGGGACATGGACCGTCTTCAACGATGCATGTGCGACACGATCTACGTATTTTGCAGAGGATGCCGATCTTATCGCATCTCATTCGACGCTGATCGGCCGAGCCCTCGGGCGAGAAGCACGTAAGGAGCTGTTCCGACACTTCCGCTATGGGTTGCCTGGCAACGTCTCGCCTGTCGCTGGCGTTCGCGTCGTTCCGGCCAACTTCTCTCTTGATCTCCGCAGCAAGAAACTCACGCGGTTCTGGCCCATAAAGCGCAGGGTCGAGAGGACGATCGAGGAGCTAATTTCTCCTCTTGAAGACGTGCTGACGAGAACCGCCGATGCCGTGGCGCTCCGTTGGACGCCGGCCCTCTCACTCACAGCTGGGATCGACAGCAGAACGACACTGGCTGCGTTCTCCCATATTCCCTCCACCGTTCCATTTACCTATTATCGCGGTCCGGATGATGCGACCGATATTGACATCGCAAGCATGCTCTGCCGGTCCGCCAGGTTCGAACACCGGCCTCTCGCTGTCGTGAACCGCTCGGATGCTCCATCGATTTACGCCGCGGCGGATGCGATGGTGGATTACAAGCACTTCGACGAGGCGAGCGCAATATATTTCGAAGCATTCGCTGGCGGAAACTACATTCACGTCCGCTCGAACCTGGCAGAGATAGGTCGTGCGTTCTGGCGCAGGCATCCCGTGATGCCAACCCGTTTCGGGGCGGACAATTGGATCGATGTTGCCACGCACCAGGATCGCCAAGGTGAGCCTCTTCGCCAGGAGGCCATGCGGTATATGCAGGATGAGATGGCGGCCTTCATCGACTTGGCCGGATATGATCTCTCAGACCCTTTCAATCCCTCGCTGCTCGGCTACGATGCCTGGGATCTGGTCTACTGGGAGCATCGCATGTCGACGTGGCACGCGCAGGTTCTAATGGGATCGGACTTCGCCTTCGACACACAGGTCATCTTCAACTCGCGCACCGTTCTGGATCTTCTCATGTCCGCGCCTCTCAAGGACAGAGCCAAGGCCGCTCTGTTCCATCAATTCATCGACCGGAAACGTCCCGATTTCAGCAGTATTCCAATCAATCCTCGCCCATCCAAGCGTGGGGTCGAGGCCCTAATCCTTGGCGCCTACCGACGGCTTCGCCGAAGAGTTCCCATTCTCCGATCGCTCGACAGATCCACGAACCTCATGGCCCGATTGCGATAGCGTAACAACCCGGCATTTCATATCGCGCTCCGGACCCTCACGTGACTGAAGGCCGGCCTCATATTCTTACATGCTCCCCTTGGAATCCGAAGCATCCCGCAAGAAATTTACGCAGCGCTGGTAGCGCGACATCGAGCGGCGAAACAGATCCACCTCAATGCCGTCCAACCCCTGCACCAGAGTGGCCGCCGCCAGCTTCTTCTGGCCGAAGGCCTGGCGTGGTATCCCGGCCTCTTCGGCGATTCTCCTCGGAATGGGTCGGTCATAAGTCCCGCGATAGCGCCATTGCCGCGCCTTCTTCGGAAGCCACCTCGAATCCCAAAATCGTTGCAGGAGAGGATGTGTCTTCACGCCGAGAACCGGAATATTGATCGAGATCGACTGGATCTTCAGCGTCCGTCCGCTTCTCCACGGCCGCATCTCATTCGATAGCCCTATTGCCTGAAGCAAGGGATGCGCCTTGAAAGCCAGCATCGGGACCGGGATGTGAAGGAACCCCACTCTCAAGCGAAATTCTCCGATGCTCGCGCCCGAAATATCTCCTCTTTTGAGAACAGTCGTCGGGTGAAGGGAGGGATCCCAGATCTTGTCACCGTGGAAGCCCGTCAGCACCGTCCGCCCCGCCAGCAAGTCTTCGGGAGCATGGAGGCATTCGTCCAAAACTCCCATTCCGATATAAAAATCAGAGAGGCGATCTATGTCGGATCCCGTGACGAACTCACGCCATACATCACGCTTCTCTGAGAAACGTAGGCGGTTCTTCCGGTTCAACATCTCGGCCCGGATGCCAAGTGCACGCGCGGCCTCAAGGCCGGCGTCGGTCTGCCCGGACCGGGCGTTGTCGATCATGATTGCGATGCAATCGCCATCCACTTGCCTTGCGAGTGCCGCACACGCCGTCGAATCATATCCTGTCGACAGATAAACCGAAATGCCGTCGCTTCGGTATGTATCGGCTGCCTGCCGAATGATGGACAAAAGATAATTCCGGTAAGTCTCGAATGACGTAATGCACGAAACATCCGCGTCCTGAACGATCTCTCTTGGCTCTCTTCCCTCACGACATTGGATGATGGCGTTGAAGTATCTGTAGAGGCGAAGCCGTGGCGTCTCGTAAAGGTCGCGCCGATATCGCTCAAGGCCTTGGACCAATGTCTCCAACCTGCCCCGAACGCTCCCAACCTCGAACTCCGTCACACCTGCGCCGGTCAACACGAAAGGCAGTGAGTTTGAGGCGAATAGAGCATCGGGCGTAATAGCAACATAAACGGCTTCCGCCGTGTGACTGGGCGCAATGAGCGAAAGACATTCTCCATCCCATACGCCACCGGACCCCAGGTAGATCCCGTCTCCTTTCAAAGAGCGTGGGCTATCGGTTTCGGCCCATCCGCCCTCATAGAACCAGTCGGCGTGACACCGAACGTGCGTTCCGCTCACCAGTTCAAGAGTGCCGCCACTCAGCTTCGAAAGCCAGGCTTGCTTAGGCGCATCTCGGCTGGTTTTGACGACGAAGTTGCTTGGCATCGATAGGTCCATGGATGCAATCGAAATCGGACGCCTTGGTCGGCAGAGGACAGTCGTATGAACGACCTTTCATTAAGATGTGGCGCGTTGGCTTTGAAGCCACTTCGTTACTTCTCTTGGAATAAGCTCGCCCGCGACCTCGGCACAGACACGGCTGACGGTCAGCGAATCTTTCGGTGAGAACGGGCTTAGTACGTACTTGGCCGCGCTGTCCTGTTCGGCCGGACGTCCTACTCCGATTTTGACCCTGGTGATGGAAGCGGAGCCGAATGCCTGGAGCACTGACCGAACGCCCCTGTGCCCGCCGTCGCTTCCCTTGGAGCGCACTCGAACGCCTCCAAGGGGAAGATCCATGTCATCATGAACAAGGATGCATTCATCCGGCCCAAAGTGAAACTCGGTCGCCAGGTTCAGAAGGACGGCGCCGGTTTGGTTGACCGGCATCATGGGCTTGACGAGGCACAGTTTCGCTCCGTTCCATATTGTGCTCGCCATGAGAGCATCCGGATACGATATCCACTCCACTCCGAAGAAGCGCGCCAGTTCGTCGAGGGCATGATGACCAATATTGTGCGGGCTTTGACTAAACTCCGCCTCCGGGTTTCCAAGCCCGATGATAAACATCATTCCGGGGTCTTCGGATGGAGCATCCATCGATACTGATGTCGCTCCTACGGCGCTTAAAGCATCAGGGTGAAGTGTGTGAGCGCGCCGCGCCGGCATTGTCGCCGCTTCCGACATCACTCCATTGTCGGTCGCAGCGCCGAGGCTTGCGGGATCCGGATTGTCCATAAGTGAATAGAGCAGGTCGAACCTGTCCGCTCGTTCAGACGCTTTGAGAAGTACAAGATCGCCTGCGTGAAGCACCTTGGCCAAATGATCCCGAGCCTGTGCGACCGAGGCGAATATCCAGAGTGCGTTGCCTCGCAGCGTGTTTTTGACCTTTGAGCATTTCGACGCTTTCGGCCCAACGAAGATCACAATGTCGGCGGCTTCAAGGGCCGACTTGGCAACGCGTTTGTAAATCGTCTCCGAGTTCCCGGAATAGTCGGAAATGGTTCCGATCACGATGATCTTCCGAGACGCTCTTGCGTCCTTCATGAACTCCAAGGCGGGAGGGATGGAGTTTAAAGACGCCTTTATGTCGTCGCGAATGAAGGTGATCCCGCGTGTGCCCGATACGGGCTCCATCCGCCTCTTATTTGGCGTAACACGGCTCACCGCATGCGCGGCAGCCTCGATGGGCACTCTCATCTCGAGACCCACACTCACGGCCGCCAGCACACAGGACACCCAATGCTTACCGCAAAGCTGCGTCTGGATGCGATGGCGTACCCCATCGTGAAGGCAGTCGAACGCAAGCCGGTTGGGCCAAGTGCTGTCGATGTTCTCCGCTCTGACGATCGCATCAGGCGATAATCCATAGGTCACGGTCCTACCTTCAAACCGCGAGCGCATCGCCAGAACGTTCGGGTCGTCGGCATTGAGGATCGCCACACCGTCTTTCGGCAGCAATGCTACAAGCTTGCCCTTCTCAGCCGCGATCTCTTCGATGCTTCCGAATGCGCCGATATGGTCCGTACCGATGTTGGTGACAACTCCGATGCGGGGCCTGACCAAGGCTAAGGGGCGTTCGAGAGCAACCCTGTGACCGCCTATTGCTGCTGCGATCTCCTGGACGCAATAGGAGTGGTCGGGCCTGACATGATAGATAGTTTCATGAACTGCTAAATTATCATTGGCCCGGCTCTTGTGGCCAGTAAAACAGGTGGACAGGATGGCGTGAATTAAATCCTTCGTCGTCGTTTTGCCCGTGCTGCCCGTCACGCCGATGAAGACGACCCGACTGAGCAATCCTACTCGGTAGAACAGGACACACGCTCGGCCGAGGCTTGTCACGGTGCTACGTATGGGTGAGGGAAGCGTCCGGCTCAACTTTCTGAAGATGTTCTTGGGACGCCAAGCCTTGGCATGCCCTTCACCTGCGCCGATCCATGAGAGGCGTAAACGATTGACGACATACATGGCGTATTCTCCCTCCGACGGCGTGCGGAATGGGACAAGGATCCAGGGGGCAGCCGTAAAGTCTTTGCATTCTTGCCGAGAAACACAGAGCCCTGCTCTGATCATGTGCACCATAGCTTCCAGTGTCTAGGTAACGTCGACATCGGACAGATCGGTCGATTGAACTCCACACATACAATAGCGGCATCCCCATCCGTCCGCCATGATCCGCGCGCTGTCTTACGGGCATCGGAATGCGGATGACGTGAGAAGCGTCTAAATTAGATCCGCCGGCGCGAAGCAATCGCTTCAATCGCTCAGCCATACCCGCAAGCCTGTGCTATCATTCCTCCAAACGTCGGAAACTAAGCTCGGCCTTACATGCCGGGATCGATTTGCCTCACTCATGACGAACGAAACACACTCCCCCAGGATTCTCTTCGTCATCAACTCTCTCGAGGGCGGTGGCGCCGAACGGGTGATATGCCTTGTGGCATCCGTCCTGGCAGAGTCCGAGAGGACTTGGACGGTCACTCTCGTCACCCTCGATCAGGCACATGACAGCTACTCCCCTTCGGAGCGCGTCTCCCGTATTCATCTGAATGCGGCAGGGAACCTTCTGCGGAGCATGGCCGCTCTTCTTAAGCTTATCCGCAGGGAGAACCCTGATATCATCGTCAGCTTTCTGACGCGCTCGAACTGTGCTGCGATTGCCTGTTCACGCATCGCGCGCATCCCATGCATCGTGAGCGAGCGCGTCCATACGACGAGCCATCTCTCGTCTGCCCACGGGCGGCACGTGAAGAAAGCCCTGATTAAGCTCCTCTATCCCTTTGCGGATCAGATCATCGCCGTGTCCCATGGCATCAGGGATGATCTCCTAGAGAATTATGGAGTGTCCGCCTCGAAACTGACCACGATCTACAATCCAGTCGATTCCGAGAGAATCGAAGATGCCGTCCGAGCGGAACCTTCCGTTACCCTGCCTCTCGACTTCATCGTGGCCGTCGGACGTCTGGCGCCGAACAAGAATTTCGCCATGCTGCTGCGCTCCTATGCTGCTGCGCGTATCGAGAGCTCGCTCGTGATCCTCGGAGAGGGAGCCGAACGGTCCAGGCTTCAGGCATTGAGCCGCGAACTCGGTATTGCCGACAGGGTGCACATGCCTGGCTTCGCGGAAAATCCCCACGCGATTATGGCACGAGCGAAGTTTTATGTGTCGCCGTCCAATGCGGAAGGCTTTCCCAATGCGATGATCGAGGCGATGTGCATCGGTCTCCCCGTCGTATCGACGGATTGCGATTCAGGTCCGTCAGAGATTCTTCAAGGGACAGCCGGAACGCAGAAGGTGACAGCGTTGACCATGGCCAGGTTCGGCATCCTGGTTCCAACCAATGACGAAGGCGCCATGAGCGCCGCCCTTCGGACCATGAGCGATACTCTCAATCGCAGATCCTTCGCCGCCGCAGCCCGTAAGCGGGCGCTCGACTTCTCAATCGATCGCACTCTGGCAGAGTATCGATCTGCCATTGGTACGAGCCTTTCAACCTTCGCGGACGGGAGGCGGCTGGACGTGCCAGCATGACATTCGACATTGGTTTCGGCATCGAAATCAGGATGGGCGATGACGATTTTCTTGGAATTTCCTTGGAACCACCTCCGCAATACCTATTACCGGGCCATTTGGGTCCGTAAGGCATGCAACACGCCTCGGGCAGTCCGATGACCAAAAAGGTTTCAACGGCCCGAGCCGTCGTCTTCATGGGGGCGGCTCAGGCTTGCCGGCTCTTGGTGACTTTCGCAACCGCTCCGATCCTGGGGCGCTTGCTCCATCCGGCCGATTTTGGCCTGATCGCCACTTCGGCGCCCATCATCGGCTTCGTCACGATGATCCAGAACCTTGGCCTGACCCAAGCGCTCATTCAACGGCAGACGATCACGAAAGGTCAAGCCAACACGCTTTTCTGGCTGTCCGTTCTCCTCAGCCTCGCTTTCGCTGTCGCGCTTGTGGTTTTGGCGCCCTTCCTCGCGCGGTTCTTCCAGGAACCCCGTCTGACAGGCGTCATCTGGGCTGGGGCTGCGCTCACGGTATTCTCCGTCATCGGCGAGCAGCCAATGGCGCTTCTGACCCGCAACCTCCGCTTCAGGCTGCTGGCTTGTCTTGACATTCTCGGCGTCGTCGTGGGAGCTGCACTGGGGGTTGCGGTTGCCTGGTACACAGGCAGCTACTGGGCCCTGCTGGTGCCGCTCATATGCGCCCGAACCCTCAACCTGTTTGTCTCGGCCATCGCGGCGCGCTGGCTCCCGGGGCGCCCGCTCTGGGACGAGGCGGCGCGGCAGATGATCGGCTTCGGCGCCGGCCTTTCCATGTTCAACATATTGAATTTCTTCGCGCGCAGCGCAGACAACCTGATGATTGCAAAAGCCCATGGCGCTGTCGCACTTGGATTCTACGATCGTGCCTATCGGCTCATGCTTCTGCCGCTCACGCAGGCGACCTGGCCCTTGAGCCGAGTCATGACGCCGATCCTGTCGCGGCTGCAGAATGAGCCGGATGAATACCGCCGCACCTATCTCAACAGCGTGAGCCTCCTGATGATGGCCGTGCAGCCCGGCGTATTGTGCGCGGTTATTTTTTCCGATGCGACTGTCTCACTGCTCCTCGGAAGCCGATGGACGGAAGCCGCACCGATCTTCGCTTGGCTTGGAATTGCGGGGCTGCACCAGACCTTCACGTCGACACTGGGCTGGCTCTTCATCAGTCAGGGCAGGATGCGTGATCTCGGGATCGTCGGGATCGTGGCCTCTATGTCGACGATCATCTCGTTCGCCGTTGGCTTGCCCTGGGGCCCGCTTGGGGTAGCCATCGCCTATGTCGTCAGCGATTACGCGTTTCGCCTTCCCTTCCTATGGTACATGGCAGGGAAGGCTGGCTATGTGAGCGTTGGCGACATCTACAGAACCGTGCTCCCCCATGCGATCGGGTTGCTGGTGGGCGGATGCGCACTGGCACTTGGAAGGACATATCTGCACGCACCTTCGATCACCGAACTGGGTGCCGCTCTCGTCATCACTTACGCAATCAGCTTCGCGGTCCTCATGCTGTTCAGGTCCAAACGCGTCCTGATTATCAAAACCCTCACCATGATCCATGAAAATATCAGGCCGCGCTGACGTATCTCATCCAGGATGCGGCTCGGTGCGATGCCGCGCCGAGCCGCACTGTCTTTTATCTGTTTAGATCACGTAAAAATCGGCCGCCGTCAGGCGTGCATGATTGCTGAGCGTCGCCAGATGAATCGCGGCCGCGGCGCCAGCTCCGTCGGAATCATAGAGAAGCTCCCCGGATTTTGAATCATAGATCACATGATCGTTCGCATCGAGAGCCTTGGTTCCAGCAACAAAATTCGCTGAACTCAGAGCCCCGCCTTTGAGCTTGACGAACACGCCATTCTCAAGGCTGATGGTGTCTTCTCCTGGCCGGAAGTCCACGATGGTCGCGGCACCAGACTTCCTGCTGGCCTTCGTGTCGAACACGAAGGTATCGCTGCCCGTGCCGCCCAGAAGAATGTCCGCGCCGCCCTTGCCCCTGATGGTGTCGTTGCCGCCATAGCCGAAGATCGCGTCCGCGCCTGATGTCCCCTTCAGCTTTTCGGAGCCGTTCGTGCCGAAATGCGCGCGGGGCGCATCGCCGGCAGACGAGGGCGCGGATGCCTTCGATGCCTGAGAGGACAGGCCGGATTTGCTGGCCGTATCGAGAAGCAGGGACGACTTCGAATGAAGGCCGGACAGTTTCCCGGCCGAGTCGATCTTGGTGCCATTCACTTCGAGAACCGCACCGGCCTTCCAGAGGTCGAACACGGTCGATCCAGGGTTATAGTCCGAAATGTACCCTGACGTTACTTTCCCGTGCGCATTCTCGCCCAGCCAGAAGTGATCCGTCGATGCACTCCCGCCGAAATGCCTCGGGTCGAGGCTCTGACTGTTCTCCATTGTGATGGAGTCGCTCCAGAACCGGTAATTGCGGTTGTTGCCGATGGCGATTGCATCGACCAGCACCGTGTTGCTGGATTTCAGATCGTAGCCCGCATCCGTGTTGCCGTACGCCACAGTCTTCTCGAAGCGGATGTTGTATGTCCCACCTTCCGTGGAAAACCCGTCCCCGTTCCAATATGCGTTGTTCGCTCCACGGGCATGGCTGCTTTGCATCGTCACGTTTCTGAAGAGCACGTCGTGGACGGTACCATCGAGCGAAACGCCGAATACGTATTGCTCGGGCGTGCCGGAATCACCCCGCCCGATGACATCCTCGATGACGACGTTTCGGCTGTCATACTGAAGCTTGATGGAGTTGTGCGAGTACTTGTCGATGTCAACGTTGCGAATGGTGAGACCGTCGACGCTTGCGCTGGAATAACCGCTCGAAGCCGTGTCGGCCAGAAAGCGCTTCACGTTGGTCGCATGCATGTCCTGAAGCGTGATGTCCTTGATATCCGCGCCGATGCGAAATGCGCCGTCACCGATGTTGCTGAACGCCATATCCTCGAACTTGAGGTGATCGGCTCCACCCAGCAGGCGGAACACTTCGGAGCCAACAGCTTTGCCGGTCGTCCATTCGGCAGCGCGGGTTCCGTTGATCTGGGCGAGCTTCGTATGGCCGCTTGCATCCACGCCCCGGATCGTCACTGGAGCGTCCGCGCTGCCGCCGCTCTTGATCGTGATTTGACCCGAAAGATTGTAGGCGCCCTGGTCGGCACGCAGGAGAACCTGTCCCCCGGCACCGGCCTTACCAATGAAAGTCGAAAGATTTGAAAGAGTACCTGCATTGGCCAGGGATGAGCCGTCCCGGCTCCCCGAGCCTGTCGGTGAAATATAAAGTGTAGACAATGTATATGCCCCTATATGTGGGTAATCGCTTTGCGTTACCTTCTTTCCGGATGTCGTTGCATCCGGGTTCCCTTTTGATCGCATGAGATCATCACGCAATCGGGCAAAGCAGCGCCGGCTGCTTAAGCAAATTCATAGCTCAGCTTTGCTTGAGAGAAGCCGTATCATGTCGCAGCTTCAGGTGTACAGTTGACATTATGCGACAATACGTCAGTGAAAGTCGCAAGATCTTACGCAAATAATCTCTTAGTAGATCTTTATGCCTAACATGCATCCAAGAGCATTTCGGAACCTGCTGGCTACCTCCCAAGCCTTGGGTCGCGGATGCTTGATGAACAAGTGACCTGCCTTATAAACGCGAAGGAGAGCGGTCGTTGCTGGCACCCTGCCCGATGCCGCGTTTCGTCAACAAGGCTTCGCAAACATGGAGCGCCCGCGAGTCTCCGTTGTCATCCCAACCTATCGGATGGATGCGCACCTTCGTGAATGCCTGACCTGTCTCGTCGAACAAAGCTATCGGAGTTTCGATGTCGTCGTTGTCGATAACGACGCTGATGCGAGTTCTGGTCCGTCTGCGGGCGTTCAAGCACTGATCGACGAGTTCTCTACCATTGGTCTTCCGGCGGCAGCGATCGCACATGGCGAACCGGGATCGTACAATGCGCGACATGCAGGTGTTCTCCATACACGCTCGGAATTGATCGCTTTCACGGATGCCGATTGTCGGCCCGGGTTTTCCTGGCTGGAATCGGCCGTCGCAACATTCGACCTCCATTCCAATGTCGGCGTCATCTCAGGCCCTGTTATGCTTTTCGCTGCGGATGAAGGCCCCGTGTCATCTTATGAAATGCGCCACAGCTATCTTGGGAGAAACGATATTGACGATGGCTGCGTGACGGCGAACTGGCTCATGTCTCGAACGATCTACGACGAGCTGAATGGTTTTGATCTCTCCCTGAGATCGGGAGGAGATGTCGAATTCTCGCAAAGGATCAAAGCCGCGGGCTACGATCTCGTCTGGGCTTGCAGCATGATCGTCGAACATCCGACGCGCACATCCCTCGATGATCTGATCAGAAAGCAACGTCGGACCCTCGGTGGAGCCTGGAACCGGAGCCAGCGATCCTTCCGGGCCTTGCGCGTTCTAAAACATGTCCTCAAGCGAGGTTGGCGACGCTCCCGATCAATTCTCCAGGACCCGAACATCGACGCGGCGCTTGCATCCAGACTCCTGAAAGTGCAACGCGCCGTAACGTTGGCCGAACTTCACGAGGTGCTCAGGCTCACTGTCGGCGGCACACCCGAACGCTGACTTGAACCCTAGGCCCGGCCTCTTAGACAAACAATCCGGATTCATTTCGCCGACTAAATCTTCGGCATTGCGGTCTGCGCGGTTCGTTCAGCGGAGCCCCCTGATCGCATTCGAGTTACTGCGACATAGCTAAAAAATCGGGCCCGTCATGCTTTGGCCCTATTCTGAAATCAAAAACCATTCGCAGTGTTTCCGTACAACTCTCCAGAGCACACCATTTCGGAAGGAGAAACCGCATTATCTCAGCCAGAATATCATTCTATGAGTAATGGTATTAAGTGCACCTTTCTGAGTTCAGAGTATAATATTCCCTCCTAGTATCCCCCCTAGACTTCTTCATCTCTGACTTCTTACAACATCAGCTCTCATAATACTGAGACTGCGTTCAGTGCATCGCATCTGAGCCAACGATCTTCTTTGCAGAAGAAGAGCGCGTTCTGCGCAACTCACATCTTATCAAACTTTTCCCTAATCCTTTTGAATGAGAAGAATCATGACCACTATTTATGTTTCGACGACGGGCAGCGACACGGGTTCGGGTGCATCCGGTAGCCCGGTGAAATCGATCACCAAAGCCGCCCAGCTCGCCAAGGCGGGCGACACCGTGCTGGTCGCCGGCGGCGTCTACAACGGCAACGTCTCGATC